>JAZNYH010000077.1:0-10640 GCA_045594305.1 Eubacteriales bacterium
CCAATATATTCATAAAATCTTTACACATTTTTATTCAAAAATGCAAAAAAAGATTAAAAACATCTTGCTTTTTTGTACAACATTGTGATATAATATCTATGGCGAAATATGCAAATTGGAAAATTTATTTAGGAGGTACAGAAATTTGAAAAGATTTTTCGCACTAATTTTGGTACTTCTGATGATTGTTCCGATGGTAGTTAGCTGTAAGAAGAACGATCCAGATGAGTCATCATCATCCTCTTCAACAAGCTCATCATCAACACCAACAGAAGATCCAACAGAAGATCCTAACGATGGCGAGTACGACAGTAAGCCACCTAAGAAGGACTTCTCCTCCAAGGAACAAATCATGACCGACTGGAGTGGCAAGACTCTTAATGTTCTTGTTACCAGATACGGTGCAGAGGCAAGCTATCCTTGGGGACAAGTAGAGCTTAACCCAGGCTCATTCGGTACAGGCGTTGGTCAAGCATTTGACGAGCGTCAAGCAGTTATCTATGACACCTACGGTGTAACAGTTAACTGGGTTGCAGCACAGGCTAACCAAACAATTGGTGGAGACCTTGCAGCAGCAGAGCTTTCAGAAACCACAAACTTTGACATCGCTATCCCCCGTGTACACGAGGTACAATCACTTGTATCAAGCGTATACAATATGAGAGAGAGCGATTACCTTGACTTTAATAACAGCTATTTCAGCCTTGCTGCATACGAGGCATTCACAGTAAGTGGATACACACTCTTCGCAGCTGGTGGACACGACTTTGCTGATGAGCAGTCATCTTATACAATGCTCGTTAACAAGGAAATGCTCGCTCAAAAGGCTCCAACCGCTGACCTCTATGCTGAGGTTAAGAACGGTACATGGACATACGATGCACTTCTTTCAATCTCTACTCTCGTTAGTGGTGATGAGAACGGTGACGGTAAGTATGACGATGCTGATAGATACGGCTATGGCTGTAAGGGAGTAACTGACTTCTTCTACTACTTTGGCGTATTTGAAGCAGATGTAGACCCAGATACAGGCTTGTATCGTTTTGCACTCAACCTCGATGTTGAAAAGGCAGAGCGTGTTATTGAAATCATGAAGTCAACACAAACCTCAACATGGGCAAGAACCTCTGGATGGGGTGGTCACTACGGCTCTAACATGCACGATGCATTTACCGAAGGCAGACTTCTTTTCTTCAATGATGTAACTCAAAAGATCACTGAGCTTAAGCCAACATTCGCTATCGGCGTTGTTCCATTCCCAAAACTCAACGCTGACCAAGAGGATTACATAGTTGGTGTAAACAAGGAGCAGATCACTGTTATTTGTATTCCAAGAGTAACTCAGGACAGACAAATGTCTGAGTATTTCGTAGATGTTCTTTCATGGACAGGTAGAGATTATACCGTTGAGGCATACTATGACCTCATCGAGTCCACAATGGATATCGAAACCTCTACTGATGATATGGAAATTATCATAAACCATGTATTTGCTAACATGCAGTATGATATTGGACAAATCACCGCTGGTTCTGGTACATCTCTCTGTAAGGATATCAAGGAAAGAACACTTGGTGACACAGCATTCTCAACCCTTATGCAGGAAGAGAGCGCATTGCTCATCGAAACCGTTCAAGGCTGGAACAATAACTGGGCTGGTTACGACGGCGACCAATAATTGAAATAAAAATCACCGATGCAAATCGGTGATTTTTTTCGCTTATAAAAAGAAAAGGCGTGATTTTTATCACGCCAAATTCTTTATTTTGAGGTGCTTGTCGCATCAGCGAGCTTCTTTACAAAAGGAATAAGCATTCCACCAATAGCATTACCGATAATGACTATTATAATAAATAGTACATATTTGAAGGAAAATGCTCTTGCTACTGCAAAATAGAACATATCAGCAATAGAGTGCTCGAAGCCACAAAGAATAAATACAGGAACGCAGAAAATGATACCTGCAATAGACTTTGCTGTCTTATAAATATGCACAGCAGTATACATAAGAATACCACACATAATAGCAAGAAGAAGCACACCCATAAGGTTTAAATCAAGCTTCTTTTCGCACATTGTTACAGCGTATTGCTGAACAGAAGGCAATGCATAGCTAAGAGCAACACCGAAAAGCGTAGCGCCAATGAAATTTCCGCCAAGACCACATAAAAGAGCTAATATGGCAGGCTTTGAATGATCCTCAACCATGTATCCAACCTTTCCTGTGAAAAGGAACAGACCAAGGATGCAAATTGAGAGAAGGGCAACAGCAAAGAAAATTGAGCCCTCGATTTTGTTTCCGCCACTTGCCAACGAGATGAATACAGTTCCACCAATGGAAATGAAAACGCCTGCAAGCACAGAGTTAAAGAATGCGTTTTTTAACAAATTATAATCCTCCTTACCAGTCGACAGGTGCGCCCACCGTCAACCAAAGCTACATAGTGGTTTTATTGTACCATAAAACGACATTAATTTCAATACAAATTATGTAAACATATTGAAAAAAATAATTATATATGATATGATAAAGTTAAATATAGCATATATTTAAGGAGAAAAATTAATGGCAATATTTAGAAATGAAAGCGACAAAACCTTTACACTTGTGACCAAAAACACAATGTATCAAATGAAGGTAGATGATAGGGGCGTTTTAGAGCATACATATTACGGTAAGAAAATGGACTATATGGATATGCACTATTTTGTTGCACCAATTGATGGAGCAGCCTTTTCACCATATCCTGAAAATGATAAAACAAGCGATTTATATTGCTACAATCACATTTTTCAAGAGCTTAGCACCTCTGGCGTAGGAGATTATAGACTTAGTGCAATAGGACTTCGTAATACCGACGGCTCATACGGCTGTGAGCCACGCTTTGTAAGTGCCGAAATTAAGGACGAAAAGTATTCCTTAGAAGGTCTTCCGGCATTTTACGGAGATGAGGCAAAAACCCTCGTTGTAACCCTTAAGGATACCGTTCACGATATCTATTTCCACCTCTATTATGGCGTTTTTGAGGAATATGACCTCATCACAAGAAGCGTTGTTATCGAAAATAAGACAAACGCATCAATCAAGCTTGAAAAGGCTCTTAGCCTAACACTTGATTTGCCATACGGCTCATACGATATGCTTTATTTCCACGGCAGACACACAAGAGAAAGAATGCTTGAAAGAACAAGAATAAAGCACGCAAAAACAACAGTTTCAAGCATTCGTGGTGCGTCATCTCATATGCACAACCCCTTTGTTATAGTTGCAGATAAAAACGCTAACGAGGATTATGGTAGTGCGTGGGGAATTGCTCTTGTTTATAGTGGAAACTTTGAAATCAGTGCAGAGAAGAACCTACAAGAGAAAACTCGTGTCGTAGCAGGAATTAATACAGAAAACTTCAATTTCGAGGTTAAGGCAGGCGAGAGCTTTACTGCACCCGAGGTTGCTATGGTATATAGTGCAAATGGATTTGCAAATATGTCAAATTGCTTCCACAAGGCTATAAGAAATAATCTTTGCCGTGGCAAGTTCAAGAATGCAACACGCCCTGTGCTTATAAACAACTGGGAGGGAACATACTTCGACTTTAATGCCGATAAGCTCGTTTCAATGGCTCACGAGGCTTCAAAGATGGGCGTTGAGCTATTTGTAATGGATGATGGCTGGTTTGGTAAGCGTGACAATGACCGCTGTGCCCTCGGTGACTGGACGCCAAATGAGGAAAAGCTTCAAGGAACCTTAAAGAGCCTCGCAGAGAGAATAAATGCAGAGGGAATGAAGTTTGGTATATGGTTTGAGCCTGAGTGCATTTCTCCTGATAGCGACCTCTATCGTGCTCATCCTGACTATGCATTGGCAATGCCAGGCAGAGCCCCTCAAAAATCAAGACATCAATATGTGCTTGATATGTCAAGAAAAGAGGTTCGTGATAACATTTATAATCAGCTCGCAAAGGTGCTTTCAAGTGCCAATATTTCATATGTAAAATGGGACTTTAATAGACACCTTACCGATGTTTATAGCGTAGAGCTCCCACCAGAAAAGCAGGGCGAGGTATACCATCGCTATATGCTTGGCGTATATGAGCTTCTTGAAAGAATAGTAACCTCATTCCCAGATATTCTCTTTGAGAGCTGCTCGGGTGGTGGAGGACGCTTTGATTGTGGAATGCTATACTATATGCCACAGGTTTGGACAAGTGACAACTCAGACGCAATAGACCGTCTAAAAATTCAATATGGCACATCATTTGCGTACCCTGTATCTACAATGGGTGCTCATGTATCAGTTTGCCCTAACCACCAAAACGCAAGAATTACTCCACTTAAAACTCGTGGAAATGTTGCATACTTTGGAACATACGGCTTGGAGCTTGATGTAACAAAGATGACCGATGAGGAAAAGGCAGAGATAGCTCGCCAAATCGTTGAGTTCAAAAAGCACTATGAGCTTATCCAAAGAGGCGATTATTATAGACTTATCTCACCATTCCCAGAGGAGGAGAGCTTGTTCTGTGCTTGGGAGGTAGTAAAGCCCGACGGAAGCGAGGCACTTGCATGTGCAGTTCGTTACGAATCAGATGCCTGCACAGCCCCTGAGTATCTCAAGCTTAAGGGACTTTGCGAGAGCAAGTGGTATAGAGTAAATGGAAGCGAGGAAAAATACCTCGGCTCTGCACTTATGAACGCAGGTATCAAAATTCCTTATAACTTCTTTACATACCCATCAACACTTTTCCATATTACAGAAGCATAAAAAATACAAAAGCCCGAGCAAAATCGGGCTTTTGTTAAAATTATTTATTATCAGTATCGTTCTTTGGCTTGTTAAAGCCATATTCCTCTTCAAGCTGCTTGTTAAACTCCTCGGCGGTATTGTATCCCATACCTTTAAGACGGAAGTTCATCGCAGCAATCTCTATAATAGCAGCAAGGTTACGACCGGGGCGAACGGGGACAGTAATAGCAGGAATTTGGATTCCAAGAATTTCGTGAACCTCGGTATCAAGTCCCATTCTGTCGTAGTTTTTACCCTCAATCCAATGCTCAAGCTTGATAACAAGCTCGATTTTTTCGGTTTCCTTAACCGCACCAATACCGAACATTCTTCTAACATCGATAAGACCAATGCCACGAAGCTCCATATAGTAACGAATAATTTTTGGAGCACGGCCAACGAGAGTTTTATCGGAAACACGGCTTATCTCAACGGCGTCGTCAGCAACAAGACGATGACCACGCTTTATAAGCTCAATAGCAGTTTCGCTCTTACCAATTCCACTATCACCAAGAATTAAAATACCCTTACCATAAACCTCAACCAAAACTCCATGACGGGTAATGCGAGGAGCAAGGTGAACATTAAGAGATGATATGATAGCAGAGGTAAAGCTACTTGTCTGCATGCCTGTACGGAGTACAGGAACGCCATATTCCTTTGCAAGCTCGGTAATTTCAGGGAAGGGATCTATATTTCTTGTAATCACTATACAGGTAGGACGGTGCTTAAGAAAATCACCAACACGAACGATTCTTTCGTTTGGAGAAAGCTTGCTAAGATAAATCGATTCAACACGGCCAATAACCTGTATTCTATTTGGATCAAAATAATCGAAAAAGCCCGCAAGAGGAAGACCAGGACGAATAATATCAGCGTGAGTTATCATTATTTCAGCCATATTATCAGGGGCATATATTGTTTCAAGATTAAATTCCTTGACAATTTGCACAAGAGGAACTGTATAGTTAGTATGCGTAGCAGTATCCATAAATACCTCATTAATTAAGATTTGCGAAGGCTCGCTATAAAGATTTTAACACATAAAATATAAAAATGCAATAATAAAAGGATAAATTATGAGAGTTAATAAAGGCAAAGGATTTTTCGTAGTAGTTACCAACGAAGCAGGAAAAATCATAAAGCTTAGTAAGCTTGCATCGAGCGTTTTAAGGACGCTTGTGATAGGCGATGATATTTTTAGCGTTATAAATGCAGATACACTAAGAAAGCTTTCTATGTATAAATCTAAAATGATTTTAGCATCAACAGCACTTGTAGGCTATCCCTATGCCTTTATGCGTTCGAAGAGCAGACGAGGCATAACTACAATAGAAATATGCTTTTTGGCAAAGGGCTTTGAGCAAAGCACAGAGCGTGCAGAGAAGATCTTATCCCTTTACGGCGGCGATACCATTACAAGAAGAGCAATGCTGTGCCTATCCGACTATATCAAAGGCATAACAAAAGACCTTATGGCTCAAAGGAGCTTCGAGGGTGCTGAAATAAGCATTATAGAAAATGACACTCAAAAAATAAGCATAAATCCAAGGGCAATTGAGCTTATAGCTCTTACATCAATAAGCGTTTTGAGAGATATAAGCTTCAAGGGCAAAATAACTATTTGTGCAAGTAATACAGAGCTTAGCTTTACACTTGACACAAAAGAAAGGGTAGGCGATGACCTGCAAGCACTCTGCACATCTCGTCCATATATTGCATCAAGGCTTTACTTGATAAGAGGACTGTGTGAGGATGCAGGAGTTGATTTTTCTCTCCATACACAGGAAGGTGGCTTTGTAATGAATTACGCACTTCCAAAATCTGCACTCAGGGCTCTTTCGCTCAATGCAAGCTACTCGGCAGGAGCAAAAGAAAGAATTTCTACCTTTATCAATATTTTGTTTGCATAAAAAAACGGGCGTTTTCGCCCGTTTTTATGTTATCCCAAAAGAAGTAGTGCTAAAAGTGGTATGATATCGTCGTTTTTATTGTCGCTATCACTCATAAAAAGAAGGATAAGACCTAAAATTAGAATTGAATCTTTATCAAGTCCCGAAAGAATATCCTTAAATGAGGAAAAATCAAAAAGCCGTCCTCTTGTTGAGCATTCCTCACTATCATTAGCTTCCTCGGTAGAAAAGTCTTTTGCTGATTCATCGCTGTCGCTTGGCAGAGAAATGTCCAAATTCTCACCCTCAAGCTCGCATTCGTCAACAAATTCTTCTTCAATAGGTGCGTTATATTCGTTTGCGTGTGTCGTTATCGACGGACTTGCCTTCGTCTGCACAAATGACGGAGAGTGTACGCTCTTGCTTGCACCACTTGACTCTGCACGATGGGTTTTCATCGGTGGCTCGCTTACTCGAAAGCGACTTCCACCATAGTTTTGAGGTATAGAAATACCCGAATATTTACTGTACATAAAATCACCTTGTAAGCCTCATAAGCTCAGCTATTTGCTCAGCTCGCAAAATGCTATCAATAATATGAGCACGCTTTTCGCTTAAATACGGGCGTAGTGCCTGTAATAGCCTTGTGCTGTTGGAGCTTGCTTTAAAGCCCTTGAAGGCAGGCTCAAAGGACTCCTTTACGCTTGCCTCTACATTTTCCTTGTCGACCTCATTACCCTTGCCTTGCGAGGGGATAGATGAAGCGATAGCCTCTATAACCTCGGGAAGAGCCTCATCTTGATTTTGACCATGCGTGCCTGCAATAGATGAGATTTTGCTCATAAGCTCCTCATTCCCTAAAACCGAGGAAAGAAGCGACTCAAAGCCCTCACTCATTTTTTGTCCCCCTTGGACAAAAGCTCAGTAACCCTCTCAATATCAGCGTCAGTCAGCCCCTCAAGAACAGAGCGTAGCCTTGACATATCCTCAGGACGCTTTATATCCTTCATAAAATCATTCCCCGAGCGGGAAAGTGCAAATTTTAATGTGCTCCAAAGCCTATCATCGTTCATTTTAAGGAGCATGCTTATTGTACCCTTGTCAATTTTCATTTTTCGTACCCCCTTGTCTTAATATATTATGATAAATTTTGTCAGTTGACACAGATAGTGCTTTTGTGATATATTAAAATCGAGGTGATAAAATGAAAATACTTGTAATTTCTGACTCTCACGGAGGTGTATCAGCGTTGAATGAGGCACTTCAAAGAAGTGGCAAGGGAGCAGAGCTTGTTATATTTCTTGGTGATGGCTTAAAGGATATTGCATATTGTAAATCGGCATATCCAAGCCTTACATTTTTCGAGGTTAGAGGAAATTGCGATTTTATGTGTGCTGACACTCCAATAGAGAGCGTTTTGGAGCTTGATGGCGTAAGGGTTCTTATTACACACGGACATAAATATAATGTAAAGCACGGGCTTTCTCAGCTCTTAGATGAGGCAGTAGCAAAGGATGTCGACGCCGTTTTCTTTGGTCATACGCATATGCCAACCGACCTTTGCGAGTATGTAGGGGAAAAGCGAATACAGCTTTTTAACCCAGGTAGCCTTGGCTATGGGAAAACCTACGGAGTTATAAACACAGCAAACGGTGTTTTGGTGACAAATATTATTGATTTATACGGCGAAAAGCATTAACTTTTTCGAAAAATCTATTGTATTTACTATACTTATATGATAAAATATTATATAACAAATATATTTAACGGAGGAATCCAAAATGGAAAAGAAATTAAGAGTTGGTATCATCGGTTGTGGAGGCATTGCTAACGGAAAGCATATGCCATCCCTCAAGAAGGTTCCAGAGGTAGAAATGGTTGCATTCTGCGACATTATCGAGGAAAGAGCAGTTGAGGCTGCTAAGAAGTATGGTGTTGAGGGTGCAAAGACCTACACAGACTACAAGGAGCTTTTGAAGGATAAGACAATTGATGTTATTCATGTATGTACACCTAACATCAGCCACAGCTTCATCACAGTTGACGCACTTGAGGCTGGTAAGCATGTAATGTGTGAAAAGCCTATGGCAATTAACGCCGCAGAGGCTAAGAAGATGGTTGACGCTGCTAAGAGAACAGGCAAGATGCTCACCATCGGCTACCAAAACAGACAGAGAAAGGACTCCAAGTATCTTAAAGCAGAGGCTGATGAGGGCGTATTTGGAGATATTTACTACGCAAAGGCAACAGCGCTTCGTCGTCGTGCCGTTCCTACATGGGGCGTATTCATTAAAGAGGACCAACAGGGTGGTGGACCACTTATCGATATTGGAACACACGCACTTGACCTCACACTTTGGACAATGAACAATTACAAGCCAAAGTATTGCGTAGGTACTACATACCACAAGCTCAATAACCAAACAAATACTGCGAATGTATTTGGCGATTGGAAGCCAGAGGAGTTCACAGTTGAGGATAGCGCATTCGGATTTGTTGTAATGGAAAATGGTGCAACAATCGTTCTTGAATCCTCATGGGCAATCAATATGACCGAAACCAAGGAGGCTTGCACCACAATTTGTGGAACAAAGGCAGGCGCTAAGATGGTTGATCAGGGTGTTCTTGAAATCAATGGCGTTAAGCACGGAAATATGTACGAAACCCGTCCTAACCTTGATGGTAAGGGTGTTGCATTCTATGACGCAGGCGGATACGACGCAGGTGCAGAGGAGGCTAAGCAGTGGATTAACGCAATCCTCACAGGCACACAGCCAACAGTTCTTCCTGAGCAGGCATACTGCGTAACTCAAATTCTTGAGGGTATTTATGAGTCTGCAAAGACAGGAAAGCCATTCTACTTTGAGAACTAATTAAGGAGATAAGAAAATGAAGCTTAGTGTTCTTGCTAACCTTTATGGTAGCTTGCCTCTTGATAAGGCACTTGAAAAAATCACCTCTCTTGGCGTTCATTGCGTTGAGATAGGAGCAGGTGGATATCCTGGAAAGGACCACTGTAATCCTGCTGAGCTTTTGGCTGATGAAAAGAAGCTTGAGGCTTTCAAGGCAACCTTTAAAAAATATGATGTAGAGATTTGTGCTCTTGCTTGTCACGGAAACCCAATTCATCCTGACAAGGCAATTGCAAAGCAATTCCACGATGATATGACAAACGCTATTCTTCTCGCAGAGAAGATAGGTGTTGATACAATCGTAGGCTTCTCAGGCTGTCCAGGCTCTGATCCAGACGCTAAGCGTCCTACTTGGGTTACCTGTCCTTGGCCAGATGATTTCCTTGCCACCCTTGAATATCAATGGGAGGTAATGATTGCTTATTGGAAGGATATGACTGCATTTGCAAAGGCTCATGGTGTTACCAAGATCGCTCTTGAAATGCACCCAGGCTTCTGCGTATACAATCCAGAAACCCTTCTTAAGCTTCGCTCTGCGGTTGGTGATGTTATCGGTGCAAACCTTGACCCATCACACCTTATTTGGCAGGGAATTAACCCTGTATTGGCAGCTCGTGCTCTTGCAGGTGCTATCTACCATGTTCACGCAAAGGATACAAAGATAGACGACGCTAATACAGCTGTAAACGGCGTTCTTGATACAAAGCACTATGGCGATGAAATCAACAGATCCTGGATCTTCCGTACAGTTGGCTATGGCCACGGCGAGGATTATTGGAGAGATTTCGTATGAGCACTTCGTCTTGTTGGCTACGACAAGGTTCTTACAATTGAGCATGAGGATAGCCTTATGACAATTGACGAGGGACTTAAAAAGGCAGTAGATGTTCTTAATAATGTTATGATTAAGGAAGCTAAGCCTTGCGGTATGCGTTGGGCATAATCTAAAAAATAAAAGCGGATGCGTTTGCATCCTCTTTTTGTTAGCTATTTTCTGTCTTATCTTGGTTTTCTGTGCTATCCTCGGGAATGTCCTTTGTAGGGAACTTTATA
>JAZNYH010000078.1:0-77055 GCA_045594305.1 Eubacteriales bacterium
GCAGACGCCTTGCTTTGGGCGGTTTCACTCGTTAAAATCAACACTCAGTTGATTTTAACTTTGCTACGCCCCTCCACCGTCGCATAGTTGTCTGCAGTCGCCTCGACGCATTGCTTACACTTGGCTCAGCAGACGCCTTGCTTTGGGCGGTTTCACTCGTTAAAATCAACACTTAGTTGATTTTAACTTCGCTACCCAACGAGCCACGCTCGTCGCATAACCCGAAGCCCATGAGGCACACCTTCACCCCACACAACAGAATCAAAACGAAAAAAGCAGTCCGATTGGACTGCTTTTCGTTTTGGTTGCGGGGGCAGGATTTGAACCATACGACCTTCGGGTTATGAGCCCGACGAGCTACCAAGCTGCTCCACCCCGCGATATGATTGGTGCCGATGACCGGACTTGAACCGGTACGGGAATTGCTTCCCAACGGATTTTAAGTCCGTGGCGTCTACCTATTCCGCCACATCGGCTTATGAGCCTTGGCTTGCAAGGTGGACTAATTATATCATACAAAAAAACCAATGTCAAGAGGTTTTTTACAAAAAAAGAAAAAATCGTGCAGAGAAAACGACAAATTGCTATCAATGCACTTGAATACACAAATTAAATGTGATAAAATTAATAGTAATGATAGAATTTGCGAGACAAATGGCGTATATAGGAGAGAGGACTTATGAAAACATATAATTTCAAGGAGCACCCAATACAAATTCATGGTGCTATGCTAAATAAAAACGGACGCCTTGTTAGAATGGACGAAGAGGTAGCAAAGACCGTAAATGAATATACTGCCACTCGTATTTTTTCGGGAGCAGGCGTTCGTGTCCGCTTTAAGACAAACTCGAAAAGAATAAAAATAAAGGCTGTTGTAGAGAGCAACGGAATAGATTGGGCAATTCCACTATCAGGCTCGTGTGGTATAGATGTAATGGCAGGAAATGGCAAGGAGCAAAGGCGAATAGGCTTGCTTAATCCCACTAATTACGGAATTACAGAGTTTGAAAAAACGCTCACCAAGGACGCCAAAATGGAGACAGTATCGCTCCTTTTGCCGAGAAATGAACCTATTTTAGATATCGAAATATCAATTGATGACGATGCAGAAATCGCACCCCCGGATCCGTACAAATACGAAAAGCCGATAGTGTTCTATGGCTCATCTATAACCGAGGGTGGCTGTGCATCATCTGTGTCAAAGTGTTATACCTCAATTGTCACCCGCTGGCTTGATACAGAATATTTAAACCTTGGCATTTCGGGAAATGCTAAGGGAGAGAGAACAATGGCGGAATATATAAAGGACCTCGATATGAGTGCTTTTGTAATGGACTATGACCATAACGCCCCAACCCCCGAGCATCTTTACGCAACCCACGAGCCGTTTTTCAAAATCATAAGAGAGGCAAACCCAGCTCTTCCTGTTGTATTTATGACAAAGCCTGATTTTGATAGCGATATAGAGGATAGCACTAAGCGTAGAGCAATAATTAAAAGAACCTACGAAAACGCCTTAGCAAATGGCGATAAAAATGTTTATTTCATAGACGGAAAAACCCATTTTGGCGACACAGATCGCTCAATTTGTACAGTAGAGGGCACTCACCCAACCGACCTTGGCTTTATGCGTATGGCTGAGGTGGTATATCCCGTGTTAAAATCAATTTTGGAGAAGGAATAATGAAAATCTATAATTCAATCGTGGACCTTGTTGGAAATACACCAATGGTCGAAATATCTCGTTTTACTAAAAGCGAGGGCATAAACGCCCGTATCCTTGTCAAGCTTGAAGCCTTTAACCCCTCATCAAGTGCTAAGGATAGAATAGCAAAGGAAATGATAGAAAACGCCGAGGCAAGTGGTAAGCTTTTGGCGGGTGGCACAATAATAGAGCCAACCTCTGGCAACACAGGAATAGGTCTTGCAATGATAGCCACAGCCAAGGGATATAGATGCATTATCGTAATGCCTGATACAATGTCCGAGGAACGCCGTACTCTTATGAGAGCATACGGAGCAGAGCTTGTCTTGACTGAGGGTAAGCTTGGAATGAAGGGCGCAATTGACAAGGCGTACGAGCTTGCACAAAGCATAGAGGGTGCATTTATTCCTAACCAATTTGAAAATGAAGCCAATCCCATGGCACATATAAAAACCACAGGTCCGGAGATTTTAACTGACACGGACGGGGAATTTGATTTCTTTGTAGCAAGCGTCGGCACAGGTGGAACCTTCTCGGGAACTGCACGCTACTTGAAGGAGCAAGGCTCTAAGGCAAAAATGATAGCAGTTGAGCCCTCTGCCTCACCTCTTATGTCAAAGGGCGTGTCGGGAGCACATAAAATACAGGGCATTGGTGCGAACTTTATTCCCAAAACAATGGATACAGCCCTATGTGATGAGATAATCACCGTGAGCGATAGCGATGCGTATGATTACGCAAAAAGGCTCGTTACAACCGAGGGAATATTTGTAGGCATCTCATCGGGTGCTGCCCTTTGCGTGGCGACACAAATAGCAAAAAGAGAGGAAAACAAGGGCAAAACCATTGTGGTAGTCTTGCCCGATAGTGGCACACGCTACCTCTCAACCCCAGACTTCATATAAGCAAAAATCGAGGCAAACGCCTCGATTTTTTTAAAATAAAGGAATAACAGGCTTGGTCACCTTGTATTCGCTTGGAGTGATTTTACATAGCTCCTTAAAATTCCTTATAAAGGAATAAACCGAGGAGTATCCCGTTTCCATGGAGCATTCAAGCACAGAGATATCTGTGGTTTTTAGTAGATAACAGGCTCTGCTTATTCTAAATTGATTTACAAAAGAATTAAAGGATATTCCAACACTTTTCTTAAAATTCCTTGAAATGTAAGAATATGAATATCCCAAATGCTTAGATGCACTTAGCAAGGAGCAATCCTTGTTATAGTTTTCCTCAACAAAGGAAAGCATTTTGTCAAGAAAGGCATTTTCAGTAGAGGCTCTTTTTATGTACTCAGCACCCTTGTTAAACTCTGCGCATAGGGAATAAAGCGCCCCCTTTTTCTTTAATAAATCATCTGTGTCACAGGTGCTTGATAGCATATCCAAAACACCCTTAGAGGGTACAAACTTGTTGCTTTTTGGCACTAATCCCGAAACCTGAGAGGAAAACGCCATTACAAGCTCCTTCGAGAAAATCCAATAGGTGTATCTTGCCTTAGTGCTTGAAAAGGAGTGCTGTTGATTTGGAAAAATCAATATTGCCTCGCCCCCGTGCAAGGTGTAGCTTTCCTTGTCTACTAATATGTTCATTTCACCATCGAAAATCACCATAAGCTCAAAGGATTGGTGCATATGAGAATAAAAGCTCAAATTAGCGCCACTTTTCATATGGTAATATTCAGTTGTTCCAAAGTTAGAAAACTCGTAAATCATAAAATACTCCTATGACAAATTTTGCAAATAAATTATACATCATATGACAAGAAAAGTCAAGGCGTCTTTGATATAATAATATTGTAAGAGAGTATAACTCTACAATAATTAAGGAGAAAATCAAATGAAAAAAAGGGTATTATTTTTTGTTTTGACCTTGGTATGCATAATGAGCGTGCTTGCTGTGTTGGCAGGAGCAGAGGTAACAACCTATGAAGATGCTGAGTCTAAGCCACTGCTTACATATGTAGAAACAGAGCTTGTTACATTTACCGATGGCTTTGTATGCCCCTCGTATTACATTTTTGAAGACAGCACCGAATTTAAGACCAATTATGAATGGCTAAATGCTAAAACAGGCAAAAGCTATACTGATGCAAGCGTTAAGGAACTTTGCATACCCACAGGAGTATTGACTGGTGGATATTTTAAAGAGGATTCCTCGTTCACAGCGCTAAAAAAGCTTGACACAGGAAAAACACTTACAAAGACAAACGGAGACTTTTGGAACAACCAAACCCTTGAAATAGTTGTCTTTGGCGAGGGCTTTACTAACGCAGGCTTAGGACAGTATTTCATTACAGGTGGAAAGGTAACTCACATTATCTTTGCTGATGGCTCTAATGTTACAACCCTACCAACGAACTTCTTCGCAGGCTTGAGCACACTACAAGGAATATATTTTGGAACCTCAATAACCAATATAGGCTCAGGAACCTTCCAAAATATGAGTGCATCTAATGTTTATTTGATGAACACACCCGAGGATAGAGAGGCACCTGAAATCTATTATTTCAAGGCGAATATTCTCGAAGGAAACTTCTACGGCTTAAAGACTAACTCAGCAACCAAGGCTTGGGTATTCCCTAAGGAGCAAAAGGGCATTGGCAGTGGCTGGAACTTTGACGCATCAACAAACATACCTCAAAAGCTCGTGTTCTTAGTAGATGATGCAAATGGAGTTGTTGTCAATGATGCAATCGGCTCAACAAAGCTAACAAATTATAGCATATATTTCCCAAAGCTTAAATCCACAGATGCTCAAAGCATAAGCGTAGTCTCAAGCACCACCTATTACTTTGGCGACGCTAAAAAGATATCCTACAATGGTAGCTGGGGTAGCGTAGCTGATATGCTTGAGGATGAGCATATTGTTGCTCCACCAGTGACAACAGAGTCAGGCTGTGAGCAAAACTCATTTACAATTGTTGCTTGCTTCTGCGAAAAAATAAAATCAAGCACAGAAAACGAGAATACAGCTCTTGGACACAACTACATTGATGATAAAAGTTGCATAACAGATAACAAGTGTTCAAGATGCGACGCAGTTGAAAGGGCACTTTATTTGGAGCATAATAAGGCAGAGCTCTACTCATATCCAAACGGCTACGACAAGGACGGAGTATACACCTGCGAGTGTAAAAACGATGGCTGTATAGCGATAAGCATTAACGAGGGAGACGAGGGCTCAACCCTTGCACCTATCTTTAAGGCACTTGGATATTCCTTCAAGGAGCTTACAAACGACGGACTTTGTGTTGGATATGAGATAAACATATCTGCATTAAATGCATATAACACCTACCTCGGTGAGGGCAATGAGCTTGAAATAGGCATTATTATAGCAAATTCAACCACCTTTGGAAGCGAGTTTATGTCACTTGTAGGCGACAAATATACTCTCCAAGCAGCCAAGGGAATTCAGGTTGCAATAAACGACACAGAATACAAGATAATAAACTGTAAGATTACAGGCTTTGATACTGATGAAAAGAGAAGCCTCTGCTTTGTAATGGCAATGTACATTGTTGACAAAAAGGGCGTTAGCTATGTTCAAAGCCAAAATACAAGCGCTGAGACAATAACAAGAAACGATATAACCCTCAACACCGTTACAATAAGCTCTATCGTAAGTAACTAAAAATTCGGGAAAACGCTCAAATGGGCGTTTTTCCTTTTTAAATTTTGATAACCTCTTGAATTATAAAAAACTTTGTGCTAATATATTTAGCGACAAAAGAGAAAGGAGAGGACTATGAGAGAGCAAAATAACTTTATGGCGGGCATAAAGGACGGATTTCCAATATGCCTTGGCTATCTTTCAGTAGCCTTCGCCTTTGGAATCACAGCAACAAATGCAGGTCTTGATATTTGGCAGGCTGTGATGATTTCTATGCTTAATGTCACCTCGGCAGGACAGCTCGCAGGAGTGCCAATTATGGTTGGTGGAGGCTCACTTATTGAGCTTGGAGCGACTCAGCTTATAATCAACCTAAGATACGCACTTATGTCGGTGTCCTTGTCACAAAAGTTTGGAAAAAGCGTACGCCTTGTTGATAAATTCCTTGTTTCCTTCGTAAATACAGATGAGGTCTTTGCAGTATCCTCCTCAAAGGGAATGGATGTTGGCAGACGCTATATGTACGGAATCACCCTAACACCATTTATTGGTTGGACTCTTGGAACTCTGCTTGGAGCAGTAGCAGGAAATATCCTGCCTACAATTGTAATTTCAGCCCTTGGAATAGCAATTTACGCAATGTTTGTCGCAATTGTTACCCCTGTGGCGAAAAGGGAGCACCCTGTGCTTTTCTGCTCGCTTTTCGCAATAGCCCTAAGCTGTATTTTCAATTTTGTTCCTTTCTTGAAGGAGCATATTTCAAGTGGATTTATAATCATTATTTGCACAATCATTTCAAGCGTGGTATTCGCACTCGTTGCCCCCCTACCACCAGAAAAGGAGCAGGAGGTGGACATAGATGGAGACCTCTAAGTTTCTTTTGTACCTGCTTGTAATGGCAGGCGTTACCTATCTTGTTAGAATGGTGCCAATGGTTCTTGTAAAGAAGAAAATCAAAAACACCTTTGTTCGCTCCTTCCTTTACTATGTGCCATACGCCGTGCTCTCAGTTATGACAATCCCGGGAATATTCTATTCCACATCATACCTTGTATCAGCAATTTGTGGCTTTGCGGTTGCATTAATACTATCGTATTTTAATCGTAGCCTTCTAACAGTTGCAGCAAGTGCGTGTGGAGCCGTATTAGTAGTAGAGCTAATAATCAAGCTAATAAGCTAACAAAAGCCGAGCCAAGCTCGGCTTTTTACATTACTTGACATTAAATTATAAATATGGTAAAATAATAAGGATATGAAAACGAAAGGGGCGTGCTTATGTATAAATATACCTTGTCCGTAATAATGCCTATATATAACTCTGCCTCTTATCTTGAAGAGGCAATAGAGAGCGTTATCAATCAAAGCCTCGGCTTTGAGAAAATTCAGCTGATCTTGGTAGATGATGGCTCGTGCGACCAAAGTGCCGAGATAATAAAAAAATATAGCGACAAATACGAAAATATAGTTGCCGTAGCAAAGGAAAACGGCGGAGTTGCAAGTGCAAGAAATAAGGGGCTTGAATATGTAGAGGGCAAATATGTCACCTTCCCAGATCCCGATGATACAATTTCAAGGAGCACCTATAAGGACGCAGTTGCACTTTTTGAGGAGAATTACGACAAAATCAGCGTCGTGTCCTTCCCGATTTACTTCTTTGGCGACGCTCGTGGAGAGCACCAGCTCAATTCAAAATTCAAGGGTGAAAATAGAATAATCGACCTTGAAGCAGAGGGTGAATTTCAGCTTCATATAACATCAAGCGTAATAAAATCAGCCCTTGCGAGCAAAATCCACTTCAATAGCACTCTTGCCACCTCGGAGGACGCAGAGGTGCTTTTGAAGCTTCTTATAGACAGCCCATACCTTGGCGTGGTTTCGAGTGGACGCTATAATTATCGCAAGAGAGCAGGCTCGCTTATAAGCACAGCACAAGCAAAAAAAGAGTGGTATTTGAGCCACATACACGAGTATTTTGATTCTGTAATAGACTATGCAAGAGAGAAAAACAGAAAAATTCCTCGCTTTGTTCAAAATGCACTTTTGTACGACCTTTCGTGGAAGCTCGGTATGCAGGACGCACCACCTTGCCTTAGCACAAGCGAGTCAAAGGAATACAAAAAAGCACTTCTTAGCACGCTCTCGTGCCTTGATACAGGAGCTATTCTTGATACTCCGTACCTAACAACACAAGTAAAGCAGTATATCCTCACTGCCCTCGGTAGTGAAATGTCCCCCGAGGATTACCCGTTTACTCTTGAATTTTTGGAGAGCTGTGGCGATAATTTGAAAATAATTGCTCGTATTGATTACCCAGCTGACGCCAAAAGGCCTGATGGTGCTATCGCATATATAAATGGTGGCGAGCTTGAAGCCTCTTGCACATTAGAGCCAAAAAGAGCACTTTTGGGCAAGCCTATGGTTAATACGCTTATTGCCGAATATACCATTCCTAAGGCAGAGCTTTGCGAGGGTGCAACCTGCTATTTTGCAGTATGCGTTGATAAGCAAAGCTATATAGCGAGCGAGCTTTTGCTCGGCAAGCATTTCCCACTTGAAAAACGCTATAAAAACGCATACACCATCGAGGATAATGTTCTTGTCACATGCGACGAAAACGCTATTATTACAGAGCAAGCAACCTCTAAAAAGGCAAAAATAGCAGAAAGAAGGCTCTTAAAGGAGCTTTGGAAGTCTAATCAATTTGCAGAGCGAAAGGCAGTTGTTGCACGAATACTTGCACGCCTTTATAAGAGATTTCATAAAAAGCCTCTGTGGCTCATAAGTGACCGCCTTAATATGGCAGGGGACAATGGCGAGGCACTCTTTGAATACCTAAACAATCGACACATTGACGGCATTTCTTACGCCTTTGCCATAAACAAGGGCGAGGACTACGCACGCTTGAAGAGGGTAGGCAGAGTAGTAAATCGAGCATCGCTTAAATACAAGGTAATGCACCTTTGCGCCGACATTATAATCTCCTCGCACGCCGAGGATTTTGTGACAAATCCCTTTGATTACTATTCACAGCCATATAAGGATATCCTTGCAAAAAAGAAATTTGTATTTTTACAGCACGGAGTAACCAAGGATGACCTTTCCTCTTGGCTCGATAAATTCAATAAAAACATAAAGGGCATTACCTGCTCAGCTATGGCAGAGTATACCTCAATTATAAGCACATACCCCTACCATTACACCGAAAAAGAGGTGTGGCTGACAGGACTTGCACGCTTTGATAGGCTTGTAAGCAAACCCGAGCGTCTTGTGGCAGTTCTTCCTACATGGCGTCGTAGCCTTGTTAACAATATTGATATCGCAACAGGCGAGTGGAGTGGTAGCTCTCTTGCAGAGCATAGCGACTATGCAGAGCTTTGGCAGGCTCTTATCACCGATAAGCGACTTGCTCAGGCACTCGAAAGGTACGATTATAGACTTCTTTTTGTCCCACATCCAAACATGTCAAGCTCTCTTGAATTTAAGAGCGATAGCGAGCGTGTGATGGTTCAAAAAAGGTGCAATTATGCCGAGATGTATCAAAAAAGCGCACTTTTAGTCACCGACTATTCCTCGGTTGCCTTTGATATGGCATACCTAAAAAAGCCGGTTCTTTACGCCCAGCTCGATGTAGACACCTTCTTCCTTGGCGACCATACCTATAAAAAGGGATATTTCGACTACGAAAAAAATGGCTTTGGAAAAGTTGCGTACACTCTTGACGGAATAGTAGATAATATGATACAATGTATCGAAAATAACTGTGCGCTCGACGCAAAATACCGTGAAAGAATAGAAAAATTCTTTGCATACGACGATGGTAAATGCTGTGAGCGAATAGTAGAAAAAATACTCAGCATAGGAGCACAAAATGATAACAGTAAATAATTTGACCTTCAACTTTGGTGGACAGGTGCTTTTCAAGGATGTAAACCTTAAATTCACCCCTGGCAACTGCTATGGCGTAATAGGAGCAAACGGAGCAGGAAAGAGTACATTTCTTCGTATTCTTTGTGGCGAGCTTGAGCCAAGCAAGGGAGAGGTAAGCATACCCGACACGGTTAGAATGTCTGTGTTGAAGCAGAACCACTTTGCATACGATGCCTATACAGTTCTTGATACAATAATTCAAGGCAACGAAAGACTTTACGAGGTTATGAAGCAAAAGGACGCCCTTTACGCAAAGGAGGACTTTACCGATGAGGACGGAATTTTGGCATCAGAGCTCGAGGCAGAGTTTGCAGAGATGAATGGTTGGGAGGCAGAGAGTGACGCCTCAAAGCTTATCCAAGGACTTGGACTTAGCGAGGATCTGCTTTACGAGGTAATGTCAAGCCTTAAGGAGAGTGAGAAGGTAAAGGTCTTGCTTGCTCAGGCACTCTTTGGCAACCCTGATATTATTCTTCTTGATGAGCCTACAAACGGTCTTGATATAGACGCTATTACATGGCTTGAGGACTTCCTTGGCGATTACTTTGGAACAGTTCTTGTCGTATCCCATGACCGTCACTTCCTTAACGATGTGTGCACAAACATAGTAGATATTGACTACACGGGAATCAAAATGTATGTTGGTAACTACGAATTTTGGTACGAGTCAAGCCAGCTCATTCAAAGAATGATAAAGCAACAAAATAAGAAGAACGAGGAAAAGATAAAGGAGCTTCAAAGCTTTATCGCTCGTTTTAGTGCAAACAAATCAAAATCAAGACAAGCAACATCAAGAAGAAAGCTTCTTGACAAGCTATCAATTGAGGAGCTACCTGCATCAAGCAGACGCTATCCATTTATCGGCTTTGATATGGATAGAGAGGCGGGCAAGGATATTTTGACCGTCAAGGAGCTTACAAAGGAGCAGGACGGCGTAACACTCTTCAAAAATGTTTCCTTTACCGCATTAAAGGGCGATAAGATAGCCCTTGTTGGTAACGAAATGGCAATAACAGCCTTCTTAAAGGTGCTTATGGAGGAGAAAGAGCCAACCTCTGGTAGCTTCAAATGGGGAGTTAGTATATCAAAATCGTACTTCCCACACGATAACACCCCATATTTTAATGGCTGTCACGATAGTATTCTCGATTGGATGCGTCAATACTCAAAGGACCAAACAGAAACCTACCTTCGTGGCTTTCTTGGCAGAATGCTTTTCTCGGGAGATAGCATTTTCAAGGAGGTAAATGTCCTTTCAGGAGGAGAAAAGGCAAGATGTATGTTTTCAAGAATGATGCTCTTTGGCTCAAACTTCCTGCTTCTTGACCAGCCAACCGACCACCTTGACCTTGAATCAATCACTGCCGTAAACAATGGTCTTGCCGACTTCAAGGGCAACATAATCTTTACCTCTCATGACTACGAAACAGTAAATACTGTTGCGAATAGAATAATTGAACTAAGGGACAACGGAATAATTGATTTTAGTGGTACCTATGAGCAGTTTATTGAATACAAAAGGGAAAAGGGAATTTTATAAAGATAAGCAGGCTGTCTTATGACAGCTTGTTTTTTCTTTGCTCTTGACATACTATTATTACTATGATATAATATAATAGATATCGTGCGAAAGGAGAGGCATATGGAGCAAAGAACCGTCGGTATAATAGGCGCAGGCCCTGCGGGAATGATGTCAGCGATATACGCCTCGCAAAACGGAGCTAAGGTAACAATATTTGAAAAGAATGCACTTGTTGGTAAAAAGCTTGCAATAACAGGCAAGGGCAGATGCAATGTTACAAACGATTGTGATAATGCAGAATTTTTAAAAAATGTTATTGCCAATCCTAAATTCCTTTATGCCTCGATAAGTGGCTTTGATACACAAGACACAAAGGCGTTCTTCGAAAACGCAGGCGTACCCCTTAAAACTGAGCGTGGTAGGCGTGTGTTTCCCGTGTCGGACAAGGCTCACGATATAGTAAATGCTATGAAAAATGAGCTTGTCAAAAATGGCGTCGAGCTTAGAAATGAAAGGGTTATTGCCATTCGCACAAGAGAGAATGAGATAATCGGTCTTGAAACAGGCCGAGGGAAATACGACTTTGATGCGGTAATTTGTGCAACAGGCGGTCTTTCATACCCAACAACAGGCTCGGATGGTGACGGCTTTCGCTTCGCAAGGGAGCTTTCAATCAAGGTAACACCACTTGCACCCTCGCTCGTTCCCCTTGAAACAATAGAGGATACCTCATCGATTATGGGACTTTCTCTTAAAAATGTTACCTTGAGGGTGACGGATACTGAAAATGGAAAAATTGTCTTTTCAGAGCTTGGAGAAATGCTCTTTACTCACTTTGGACTAAGTGGACCACTCGTGCTTTCAGCCTCATCGCATATGACAAAAATCCATAGTGGAAGATATGTTGCGAGTATAGATATGAAGCCAGCACTTGACGAGAGGGAGCTTGACAAGCGAATACTTAACGATTTTTCAACAAGGACCAATAAGGACTTTCAAAATTCCCTAAACGCACTCTTGCCCTCGAAGCTCATTCCGTATGTGATAGAGCGAACAGGCATTTCGCCAGCTACAAAGGTGAATGAGATTACAAGAGAACAGCGTCATACCCTTGCCTCAACCTTAAAGGATTTACGCTTCACAATAAAGGGGCCTCGCCCAATAAAGGAAGCGATAATCACCGCAGGCGGAATTGATGTGTCGGAGATAAATCCCTCGACAATGCAATCAAAAAGGGTTAAGGGACTTTACTTCGCAGGAGAAATCATTGATACCCACGCATATACAGGTGGATATAATTTGCAAATTGCATTTTCCACAGGCGCACTTGCAGGCACGCATAGCGCTTGGGGAGATTAGGAGATAATTATGAGAATAGCACTCGATGGACCAAGTGGAGCAGGAAAAAGCACAGTTGCAAAGGCTGTGGCAAAAAGACTTGGTATAGTTTATGTTGACACAGGCGCACTCTATCGCTCAATAGGACTTTATGTTCAAAGAAAGGGCGTGGGCAAGGATGAAAGTGAAAAGGTTATTGCAATGCTCGATGAGATAAAGCTTGACCTTAAATTCAACGACGGAGTACAAAGCGTTTTGCTTAATGGCGAGGATGTCGGTGGATTTATCCGTACAGGCGAAATATCAATGTACGCCTCTGCCGTATCAGCAATTCCTGAGGTTAGAGCGTTTTTGCTTGAAACTCAGAGAAAAATCGCAAGAGAAAACAGCGTTATTATGGACGGACGAGATATCGGCACCGTTATAATTCCCGACGCTGAGGTTAAGATTTTCCTTGTTGCCTCACCCGAGGCAAGAGCGCAAAGACGCTATAAGGAGCTTATCGAAAAGGGCGAGGATTGCACATACGAGAGCGTGCTTGCAGATATTAAGGAGCGTGACAATAACGACTCTACAAGAGCAGTTGCTCCCGCTGTTCCTGCAAAGGACGCAATATTCCTTGATAACTCCGACCTTGATCAGGAGCAAACAATTGACAAGGTTATTGAAATAATCGAAAAAACAGTAAAAAAAAAGCCTAAAAAGCCAAACATCTTTTACCGAGTAACAAAATTCCTCTTTGGAAAAATAGTTGGATTTTTTCTCGGCGTAAGAGTGAAAAATAAAGATAAAGAGGTCTTTGATAAGCCATTTATCCTTTGTGCAAACCATACAAGCCTTCTTGATGCGGTTGTAATAGTTATTGCTATGAAAAACCAAATCCGTTATATGGGCAAGAAGGAGGTATTCAAAATCCCTATTTTGAGTTGGTTTATAAGATCAATGGGTGCTTTCCCGGTTGACCGTAAAAATGGCGATGTTGGAGCAATAAAGAAGACACTTGAAATCTTAAAGGGTGGAGAGTGTGTTGGAATATTCCCACAGGGCACACGCCGTCCATACCAAAACCCAAGAGAAACAGAGGTTAAGGACGGAATTGGAATGATGGCTCATCGTGCAGGGGTTGGAATTGTACCTGTCTATATCAAGAACAAAAAGGGCAAGGTTAAGTGGTTCCACAAGAACACAGTAATAATTGGCGATTATATCTCGCCCGAGGAAATTTCCTTCCCCGAGCTTAATGGTCGTGAGAAATACAAGGCTATTGCCGAGTATGCCTTTGATAAGGTGTGCGAAATTGGCGAGAGCTGGGAGGGCAAAAAATGTTAATAGCCGTAAGCGAAAACGCAGGCTTTTGCTTTGGCGTAAGGCGTGCAACTGACGCTGTCGAGGCTCTTGTAAGAGAGCGTGGCGAGGGCGAGGTAATATGCACGCTTGGAAAGCTAATTCACAACGAGCAATACAACACATATCTTGAAAAAAACGGAGTTCGCACAGTCACAAAGGACGAGCTACCAGAGCTTTATGAGCTTGCATGTAGTGGCACAGCGGTAACTCTTGTTACGAGGACACATGGCATTGAGAAGGAAACGAAAAAAACGCTCGAGGCGTATGCCAATGAGTGTAGCCACTTTAAGATTGTCGATAGCACTTGCCCGTATGTTGCGAAGATACATAAAATCGCAAAGGAAAACTCAGGAGGCGGACAAGGCTTCTTCCTAATAGGACAGAAGGACCACCCCGAGGTAAAATCAATAAAGAGCTATATTGAGGGTGGCGGTGTAATTTGTGCCGATTCAAGCGAGCTTGAAGAGGAGCTAAGGTCAAGGGATTACTCAAAAACCGAGGCTGTAATGGTCGCACAAACCACTCAAAAGCTGACAGAATGGAAAAAATGTCAAGAAATTATCAAAAAATACTGTACAAATGCAAAAATATTTGATACAATATGTAGTGTTACTGAAAAAAGACAGACCGAGGCAGAGGCGCTAAGCCGTGAAATGGACGCAATGATAGTCATCGGTGGTAAGGATAGCTCAAACACAGCCAAGCTTTACCAAATCTGCAAGAGCCATGCAAGGCGTGCCTTTTGGATACAAACGGCAGAGGATCTTGATATGGGCGAGCTTTCAGGAGTAACAAAAATTGGTATAACTGCGGGTGCATCAACACCCGATAATATAATTCAGGAGGTTAAAAAATCTATGAGCATCATCGAGGAAAACTTCGCCGAGCTTTTTGAAGCAAGCGAAAAGGAAACTCAAAAAATATACAAAGGAGCAATTGTCAAGGGTATTGTTATGTCTATCTCGGAAAACGAGATATCTTTGGATTTAGGTGTAAAGCACACAGGCGTTATCAAGCGTGACCAAATCACATCTGACAGCGATGTAAAGCTTAGCGACCTATTCAAGATCGGCGACGAGATTGAGGCAAAGGTTATCGCAAAGAGCGACATCGACGGTATTACTCTTTCCAAGAAGGTTGTCGACGACATCAAGAATTGGGAAAAGATCGTTGAGTACGCAAACAGCGGTGAGATTGTTGAAGCAGTAGTAACCAAGGCTACCAAGGGTGGCGTAATAGTAAGCGTTGACGGCTTCGATGTATTCGTTCCAGCATCAATGACAGGACTTGGCAAGGATAAGGATCTTGGCGAGCTTGTAAAGACAACCCAAAAGCTCAAGGTTGTAGAAATCAAGGAGGATAGACGCCGTGCAATCGGTTCTATCAAGGCAGTTCTCAAGGAAGAGAGAAAGGCACAGGAGGAGTCCTTCTGGTCATCTCTTGAAATCGGCAAGGTTATCGAAGGACCAGTTAAGAGCCTTACCTCATACGGAGCATTTGTTGACCTTGGTGGAGTTGACGGCCTTGTACATATTACCGAGCTTTCTTGGAAGAGAATTAAGCATCCAAGCGAGGTTGTTAGCGTAAACGATGTAATTAAGGTATTCGTAAAGTCATTTGATAAGGATGCAAGAAAGGTTTCTCTCGGCTACAAGACCGAGGAGGAGAATCCTTGGAACATCTTCAAGTCAAAGTATGCAGAGAACGATGTAGCAGAGGTTAAGATTGTTGGAATCACAAGCTTCGGCGCATTCGCTCAAATCGTACCAGGCATTGACGGACTTATCCACATCAGCCAAATCGCAGACCAAAAGATTGAGAATGTTGAGAATGTTCTCAAGGTTGGCGATGTTGTTGAGGCTAAGATTGTTGGAATTGACGACGAGAAGCAGAAGGTTAGCCTTTCAATTAGAGCACTTCTTCCAGAGCCAGAGGTAACTGAGGCTACTGTTGAGGAAGCACCAGCTGATGAGACACCAGCTGATGAAGCACCAGCAGACGACGCTGAATAATTAAACAAAGAAACACCCACAAGTTAAGCCTTGTGGGTGTTTTAAAAGTAATCAGCGGAAATTATCTGCCACAGCCACAGCCTATACCGCCACCACAGCAACAGTGGAGAACAACAACTGCGATAATAGCTATCCAGAGAATTTCGTTATCAAGAAGATTGCACAAACAGTTATTCATAGTAATACCTCGTATTAGGATTTGAGGAATTTATCCTCTGTTACATACTATGTCACAGCTTGTCGAATGTTACCGAATTATTTTAAAATAAGCTTATCCGCTTCCAAAAATTCGTGTGCCTTAATGGTGCTTGTTGTTGGAATGTCAGCCTTAGCGCCACATTTTACGCATCTTACAGTAACATGGTCATCATAAATGTCACAGCAAATATCAGCCTTGCCCCTGCAATTGCAATATATTGCCTCGTCCTCGTTCAACTCGTTTATAACAAAGCGAACGATATCGAGTATTTGTGGATCGCAAAGCTCGTGACGGTCCTTTTCCTCATTTTTAAGTGCGTTTATATCCTCTTCACCGAGCATAGCAAGAAGCTCCTCGTTAGAGTGAGCAATTGCCTTTTCAACCTCATCTTGCTTTCCTATAAAGCAAATATCAATTCCCGAGAGGGAGCAGGGGATAACAAAAATATCACTTTTAAAGAAAACGGAGCTTGATACTGTATAGCTATGAGTCGTATTGCACGCAAGACAAGGAACGGTAAGCGACATTTTTCCGTCAGCGGTTTTTTCAACCGTCATACTGCTCTCGTGACAGCCACATTTAAGACGGAAAAGATTTCCACTAAGAGAAAATGCACCAACCATGCTTGTAGTAACGCCACCACAGGCAGGACATCTGTAAGCAAGTGTTGTTTGCTTTTGGTCTAAAATCATTAAAATCACCTCGAATAAGATTGTACTATAAAAAATATTACTTGTCAAGGAGAAAGGAGAAAATATGAGCGCAGTTTATGATGAAAAATCAGGCGCAGTTTTTATAAGCGCCTATGAGCTTTGCTCTTATGTGCTAAGGGGCGGAGATATTGATAGCCGTGCCTTCAAAAGAGGCAATAAAAACGGTAGCACAATAGCCTCTCACCAAATGCGTCCCCCTAAGCCAAGCATAGCTGATGCATACTCCGTATCTCTTTTACAGCAGGGAATAACTCTTACTGTATATACCTATCCCGAGGGTATAAAGAGGGAGGAGGACGGCTCATATACTGTTGAAAAAATATACACAGTGCCATATTCTCTTGACGACATAACAAATGGCGAGCTTGAAATAGCAATCGCCTCAATGATGTGCACCGCCCACATAGTTTTAAAATGCTTAGGTGGCGACCACATAAACGCTCGCATAGTCTATATGAAGGACGGAAGCGATGAGATGCGCTCCTTTGCTCAAAGGCTTGATAGAGCAGAGGCAGAGGCTCATTTCGATTCAGTTACCGAGATGCTCGCTCCATTCACTAAGATTATTTATGAGCGTGCTCACAATTGCACAAAACAGCTCTCAGAGCTTAAATTCCCCTTCAAGGGTGGAGTGCGTCAGGCTCAAAAGGAATTTATCCTCGAGGAGTTTCGCTCCATAAGAGGACATAAGCGTCTTATGGTTCAAGCCCCAACGGGAACAGGAAAAACAATGGCGTCGCTCTATCCAGCACTCAAATCAATAGGAGAGGGCTACGCAGATAAAATATTCTATTTTACAGGAAAGAATACAACAGCGCTTTCGGCACTTAATGCTGTCGATATAATGCGTGATATGATACCCGATTTTCGCTCAATACTTATAAGCTCAAAGGATAAATGCTGTAAGAGCTTTAAGCCCTCAGAGCATAGAAAATGCGATCCAAAGCATTGCTCAAGGGCAGGAGCGTACTACGATAAGATTAATGTTGCACTATGCGACCTTTTGGAGAATTATCGTACCTACACCAAGGAGGTAATTGATGAGGTTGCAGATAAGTATATGCTTTGTGCCTATGAGCTATCGCTTGAATTGTCCGAGTGGTGCGAGCTTATAGTTTGCGACTATAACTATCTATTTGATCCACAGGTCTATTTTAGAAGATACTTTAACGCTCCCGACGCAGGCTATGTGTTCTTGATAGATGAGGCACATAACCTACCCGATAGAGCAAGAGAAATGTACTCCTCAACTCTTGAACGCTCTATGTTCAAGAGCCTGCAAGCAAAATTCCCAAATAATAAACACATATCCCAACAAATTGAGGATATTCTCTCGAAATTTGACACACTCCATTCCCTTGCAATGGTGGAAGAGAGAGAATACGAGGGACAAAAATACGGCTTTTATATAACAACTCAGCTTCCCGATGATATCAGCGAGGAATTTGATGCGTTTAGAAAGGGCTGTGAAAAGCTATTTTCAAGAGATATAAACGATGACGAGCTAATGGACGCCTACTATGAGGTAAAGCACTTTTTAAAGACCTGTGAGCTATTTGATAAACGCTTCACAATGTATATTGAGGCTGTTGGCGATGATGTCAAGCTACGCCTTATGTGCCTTGATGTGTCCAGACTTCTCGATACTTCTATGAAAAAGGGCATCTCATCGACGCTTTTCTCGGCAACCCTTACCCCACAGGATTACTTTGCCGACATTCTCGGCTGTGAAAGGTCAGGCACGCTTTCTCTTAGCTCACCCTTTGAAAAGGAAAAGCTATGCCTGCTTGGCATAAGTAATCTTAGCACACGCTATGAGGATAGACAAAGGAGTGCACCAAATGTAGCAAATGTTATTCGTGCTACGATAGCAGGCAAGCAGGGAAATTATATCGTATACTTCCCATCATACGCCTACCTTGCCGAGGTCAAGGAGGTGTTTGAAAAACGCTATCCAAACATAAATATAACTGCCCAAAGCAGAAGCATGTCGGAGAATGCCAAAAAGGAATTTCTCGACTCCTTTGACGCTAAAAAGGAGGGCACCCTTGTCGGATTTTGTGTGTTAGGTGGTAGCTTCTCTGAGGGTATTGACCTTCGTGGAGAGCGACTTATCGGCGCTATAATTGTAGGAGTAGGACTGCCAACAATAAGCACAGAGCTCAACATAATCAAGGAATACTTTGATCGCACCCGTGAAAACGGATACGCCTACGCCTATACCTACCCAGGAATGATAAAGGTGCTTCAAGCCGCAGGTAGAGTTATACGAAGCGAGGAGGAGCGAGGAGTGGTTGTTTTGATAGATGATAGATTTGCAACCCCCGAATATCACGACCTAATGCCCGAGCATTGGAGACATCTAAAATTCCTCACCAACGCAAACGATTTGTTGAAGGAAATTAACGATTTCTGGAAAAAATAGCACAAACCTATTGCAAAAATATAATATTAGTGCTAAAATAATGTGTAAATTAAATTTATAGCTTAAAGAGGACAAAAAAATGCAAAGAATAACGATCAAGGAAATATTCGCATCACCAAAGACTTTTGCAGATAAGGAAATAACCGTTTGTGGCTGGGCAAGAACAATTCGTTCGAGCAACGCCTTCGGCTTTATCGAGCTTAATGATGGTAGCTATCACACCAACCTTCAGGTTGTGTTTGAGGAGGCTTTTCTTGATAATTATAAGGATATAGCAAAGCAGAATGTAGGCTGTGCACTTATCGTAAGGGGCGTGCTTGTGCTCACACCAGAGGCAAAGCAGCCATTCGAGATAAAGGCTACCGCTATTGAGGTTGAGGGAGCGTCAACTCCTGACTACCCACTTCAAAAGAAAAGACACTCCTTGGAGTTTTTGCGTACAATTGCGCACCTTCGCCCAAGAACAAATCTTTTCAGCGCAGTATTTAGAGTTCGCTCAGTTGCTGCCTTTGCTATCCACAAGTTCTTTAACGAAAGAAACTTTATCTATGTTCACACACCAATAATCACAGGCTCTGACTGTGAGGGTGCAGGCGAAATGTTCCGTCTTACCACACTTGACCTTGAAAATTTACCTAAGACAGAGGACGGCAAGGTTGATTTTTCAAAGGACTTCTTTGGTAAGAGCGTAAACCTCACCGTATCAGGTCAGCTCAGTGCAGAAACCTATGCAATGGCATTTGCAAATGTATATACCTTTGGACCTACATTTAGAGCAGAGAGATCAAACACAGCTCGCCACGCCGCAGAGTTTTGGATGATGGAGCCAGAGATTGCCTTCGCAGACCTTAACGATGATATGCGTCTTGCAGAGGATATGATTAAGTATGTTGTAAAATATGTAATGGACGAGTGCCCAGCAGAGATAGAGTTCTTTAATAAGTTCGTAGACACAACTCTTGTTGACCGTCTTACAAATCTTATATCTAACGAATTTGGCCATGTAACCTACACCGAGGCTATCGACATTCTCAAAAAGAGTGGCGAGAAGTTCGAATATCCTGTTGAATGGGGAATTGATATGCAAACCGAGCACGAGAGATACCTCACAGAAAAGGTATTTGGCAAGCCCGTATTTGTAACCGACTACCCAGCTGATATTAAAGCATTCTATATGCGTCTTAACGATGACGGCAAGACTGTTGCCGCAATGGATATGCTCGTTCCAGGAGTTGGAGAGCTTATCGGTGGCTCACAGCGTGAGGAGAGAATGGACTACCTTCTTCGTGCAATGGAGAGGTTCAACCTCAAGGAGGAGGACTATTGGTGGTATCTTGAGCTTCGCAAGTATGGTGGAACTAAGCACGCAGGCTTTGGTCTTGGCTTTGAAAGACTTATTATGTACATCACAGGTGTTGCAAACATTAGAGATGTAGAATCATACCCAAGAACAACAGGTAGCGCAGAATTCTAAGGAGAATTTATGAAGAAATATTGTGAAATGTCAAGAGCTGAGCTTGAAGCACTTCAAGAGGAGCTCAAGGCGAAATATAAGGAATATCAGGCTAAGGATTTAAAGCTTAATATGGCAAGAGGAAAGCCTTGCGTTGAGCAGCTGAACCTCTCAATGGGAATGATGGATGTTCTTTCATCAAGCTCCGACCTTACCTGCGATGATGGAACAGATTGCCGTAACTACGGAGTGCTTGATGGCATTCACGAGGCAAAGGTGCTTCTTGCAGATATGATGGAGGTTGGAATTGACAACATCATAATCTACGGAAACTCAAGCCTCAATGTAATGTACGATACAATAGCACGCTCAATGACACACGGCGTTATGGGCTCAACCCCTTGGGCTAAGCTCGACAAGGTTAAATTCCTTTGCCCTGTTCCAGGCTATGATAGACACTTTAAAATAACCGAGTATTTTGGAATTGAGATGATAAATGTTCCAATGACACCCGACGGACCTGATATGGATATGGTCGAGAAGCTTGTTGCCGAGGACGAGAGCATAAAGGGAATTTGGTGCGTTCCAAAGTATTCAAACCCACAGGGCTACTCATATTCAGATGAAACAGTTCGTCGCTTTGCAAGGCTTGAGCCAAAGGCAAACGATTTTAGAATTTATTGGGATAATGCATACACCATTCACCATCTTTACGATGATAAGCAGGATCAGCTTGTAGAAATTCTTGCAGAATGTAAGAAGGCAGGCAACCCCGATATGGTATATAAGTTCGCCTCAACCTCAAAGATTAGCTTCCCAGGCTCAGGCGTTAGCGTTCTTGCCTCATCACTCAATAACCTTGAGGACATCAAGAAACAGCTCGCTAACCAAACAATAGGCCACGACAAGGTAAATCAGCTAAGACATGTAAGATACTTTGGCAATATCGACGGAATGAAGGCTCATATGAGAAAGCACGCTGACATTCTTCGCCCCAAGTTCGAGGCAGTAATCGAAATTCTCGAAAGAGAGCTTGGTGGACTTGGAATAGGCACTTGGACAAAGCCAAACGGTGGCTACTTTATCTCCTTTGACTCTCTTGATGGCTGTGCTAAGGACATAGTTGCAAGATGTAAGAAGGCAGGCGTTGAGATGACAGGAGCAGGAGCAACCTACCCATATGGTAAGGACCCACACGATAGCAATATTCGTATCGCTCCCTCATACCCACCAATTGATGACCTTGTAATCGCCGCAGAGCTATTTGCTCTTTGCGTAAAGCTATCAAGCATTGAAAAGCTACTTTCAAAATAAAAACAAAAATCGGCTTGAAATCAAGCCGATTTTTTTATTCGTGATTAAGGAATTTTGTGTATTTTTTGAACGAAAGACCTGCAAAGGCAAGCCCAAACAGACAAATGCCAATCCATAAAACAATTGTAGGACGCCAGCCAAAATGCTCTGAAACGAGAGCGATTCCGTACATAGAGCCAGCAGCGCCTATGTATGTGCAGGCATTACAAAAGCCACCAATTGTAGAGGTTCTTCCACTCTTTGCAAATCTACCGGGAACGCACGATATAAGAAGGAAATTGCACGAGTGCATGCACGCACAAATAAGACTTGCAAGTAGCAAGCAGATTATTCTGCATACAACCATATCAAAGCCAATTAAAATAGCAAGAGGAATACAAAGCACGGTTGAGATGGCAAACAAAATACCACCCCCACGAGCCTCGTTATTAAACACACGCCCCTTGTGAATTATTCTTACAACAAAAAGACTTATAATAGAGAATATAGGGAGCATCACCGAAACCAAAATGGACTCCGAGCTGTCACGACCAAACGCCTCGCTATAAAGAGTAGGAAGCCACGATTCAATACCATCACGAAGAAAGCCCATGGCAATTATGCAAACGAAAATCAAAAGCACTCCTGAGCCTGAAAAGACCTTCATAAGTGGCTCGCTTGTAGAGGCAGACTCTGCTTGCTCAGCCCTTGGCGAGTGCTCTATATCGCTTTCCTTAAATATAAAGCACATAGTCAAAAGGAAAATTACGCCAACCACAGCGCAGAATATGCTTGATGTGAAGAAAACGCTCTCCCAAGACATAAAGCTTATACAAATAGGAGCATAAACATATAAAACAATTGTAGAAATATGAGCGCCACAGGTTACAACCAAATTCGCAGTAACATATTTTTCGTGACTGAGATTGCAAGCAAGAATACGAACGATAGGTGGCCACAAAAGAGCCTGAGCAAAGCCGTTTATCGCCCAAACAGGTATCATAAGATACTGATTTGTCAAAAGAGGCAGAGCAAGATTGCAAAGAGCAGATATCATAAGTCCTGAGAACATAAGAAACTTAGGTGGGAGTCTATCTCCCAAATATCCGCTAATTAGCTGACCTGCACCATAGAAGATAAACAGAGCAGTGCCAACCATTCCTGCGACATTCTTGTCAAGCACATTGTTTTTCAGCATATCGACCATTACAACAGCAAAGGTCTTTCTTGAAAAATAGCTCGCAAAGTATGCAATTGTACACATTAAAACTATTCCCTTTTTGGAATAGTGAGCCTTTATCATAACTTCATCTCCAAAGGTAATTTACTACTAAACATATGAATATTAACACAAAAGAATTACAAAATCAATAGATAAGCAAAAAATAGCGAGCACTTTTCGTGCTCGCTATCAATTAAAGTGCTTTAAGAGCGTCGAGAATACCCTGCTTAGTGCTTTCGTACTTAGCAAGCTTTTCTCTTTCAAGAGCAACAACTCTTTCAGGAGCCTTCTTTACAAACTCCTCGTTTGAAAGCTTCTTAACAAGACGGTCAATCTCGCCTTGAACCTTTGCAAGCTCACCATTAAGACGAGCAAGCTCCTTTTCAGTATCAACCATATCAGCCATAGGAATATAAACTGTTGCTGAGTGGGTGATAATTTGAACAGCGTTATCTCCATTGTAGCTATCAACAACCTCAACCTCGGATGCAGATGCAAGAGCCTTGAAGAAGTCGTAGGTGCTTGGAGCAAAGGATGCCTTGTATGGAGTTGTGATATATAGCTTAGCCTTTCTTGATGGTGGAACATTCATTTCACTTCTTCTTGCTCTAACAGCATCAATAACAGCGATAATTCTTTCCATATCCTCGCACTCTGCATCGAAATCAAACGCAGAATTTACCTCGGGATAGGTAGAAATCATAATGCTGTCGCAAGCCTCGAAGTGAGGTAGAGATTGATAAATCTCCTCTGTGATAAATGGAATGAATGGGTGAAGAAGCTTAAGAATTGCTTCAAGAACATAAATAATAACATTCTGCGAAACCTTATTTTGCTCCGTTCCCTTAGCCATAAATGCAGGCTTTGAAAGCTCAATATACCAGCTACAAAATACATCCCAAACAAACTTGTAAAGCTCATCAAGAGCAATTCCAAGCTCATAAGCGTCAATTTGAGTACGAGCGGTTTTGATAAGAGCATTGAGCTTGCTCAAAATCCACTTGTCAGCAAGACCGAGCTTAGATGCCTCGGGAAGCTCTACCTTGTCAATGTCAATGTTCATCATAACAAAGCGAGATGCGTTCCAAAGCTTGTTTACAAAGTTACGAGCACTCTCAATTTTCTCATCAGAGAAGCGCATATCATTTCCAGGAGAGTTGCCAGTTGCAAGAGCAAAGCGGAGAGCATCAGCGCCGTACTTTTCGATAATAAGAAGTGGATCTATACCATTTCCAAGAGATTTGGACATTTTTCTGCCAAGTGCATCACGAACAAGACCGTGAATAAGAACAGTATCAAAGGGCTTTTCATTCATATATTCAAGACCTGAGAAAATCATTCTTGATACCCAGAAGGTGATAATATCATAGCCCGTTACGAGAGTGTTAGTTGGATAGAAGTATTTAAGGTCCTCGGTTTGATTTGGCCAACCAAGTGTTGAAAATGGCCAAAGAGCACTTGAAAACCATGTGTCAAGCGTGTCAGGGTCCTGACGCATAGCCTTGCCACACTTAGGGCAGGTAGCCTCTCCATTTTTAGTAACTACAATCTCGCCACAATCATCACAGTAGAAGGCAGGAATTCTATGTCCCCACCAAAGCTGACGGGAAATACACCAGTCACGGATATTTTCCATCCAGTGGAAGTAGTTCTTGTCAAAACGCTCAGGAACAAATCTAATCTCACCAGAGCGAACAGCCTCAATAGCAGGCTTTGCAAGTGGCTCCATCTTAACAAACCATTGCATAGAAACCCTTGGCTCAACAGTTGTACCACAGCGATAGCAGGTTCCAACATTGTGAGCATAATCCTCAACCTTAATGAGGAAGCCGAGCCTTTCAAGGTCAGCAACAATAGCCTTGCGAGCCTCGAAGCGGTCCATTCCTGCGTAAGCAGGGTAGTCCTCGGTAATCTTAGCGTCATCAGTCATTACATTGATAATAGGAAGATTATGTCTGCGACCAACCTCAAAGTCATTAGGGTCGTGTGCAGGGGTGATTTTAACAACACCCGTACCAAAATCCATCTCAACATATTCATCGGCAATAACGGGGATTTCACGATTTACAAGAGGAATAAGAAGTGTCTTTCCAATAAGGTCCTTGTATCTTTCATCCTTTGGGTTTACTGCAACGGCAGTATCACCAAGCATTGTTTCAGGACGGGTTGTAGCAAATTCAAGATAACCACTACCATCAGTAAATGGATATTTAATGTGCCAAAAATGACCGGCTTGCTCCTCGTATTCAACCTCTGCGTCGGAAATAGAGGTAAGACAATGAGGACACCAGTTTATAATTCTTTCGCCACGATAAATAAGTCCCTTGTTATAGAGGCGAACAAATACCTCCTTAACAGCCTCGGAGCATCCCTCATCCATAGTAAAGCGCTCTCTTGTCCAGTCGCAAGATGAGCCGAGCTTTTTAAGCTGAGAAATAATTCTTCCACCGTATTGCTCCTTCCAAGCCCACGCTCTTTCGAGGAAGCCATCACGACCAATATCGTCCTTTGTAACGCCCTCCTTACGCATAGCCTCAACAATCTTTGCCTCGGTAGCAATAGATGCGTGGTCAGTTCCAGGTAGCCAAAGCGTACAATAGCCGTTCATTCTCTTATATCTAATAAGAATATCTTGAAGGGTATTGTCAAGGGCGTGTCCCATATGGAGCTGTCCTGTAATATTTGGTGGTGGAATAACAATAGAGAAGTGTGGCTTAGAGTGGTCGATAACAGGAGTGAAATAACCCTTATCGCACCAATCCTTGTAAATTCTTTCCTCAAACTCATTTGGGGAATATGTCTTTGCAAGCTCTTTCATATAAAAACTCCTTTTAAGAAAATTTAACAAAATAAAAAGCACCCTGAAAAATCAGGGTGCAAAATAACACGGTACCACCTGAATTTGCATATCAAAAATATGCACACTCAAAGTCCTTAACGCAGACCTACGCACAGGCTACTAAGCTCACCCGTGATGCTCCAAAGCTACCTTCATATCCCATACCTACCGTCTCACACCAGCCACGGCTCTCTTTAAGGAAGAGGGGATACTACTCCTCTTTTTCAACGCATTAAATTAGTATTTATGATATTTTACCACACACTACAACAATTTGTCAACAAAATATTAAAAATATTTGACAAGGCGTGAAATAAAATTATATTTACTCAAAAATAATATCAAGCACATCAATAGCACCCGTGCCAAAATACTTAAAGTATAGAGGGTGCGTGCCATTTATCGACACATCACAAAGCACGCTTGTCCAAGCCTTAGCATCTTGTATAGCAAGCCTGCCTACGCCTTGACCATTTTCATCAAGCATAATATCAATAAATCCACTCGGCTTTATATCGCCTGAGCGATATCTAATGCCAATTCTTGAGCATGTATTGAAATCGAAATACTTGTAGCCAAAAAGACAGCCGTTTTCAATCTCGCAAAGAAATCTTTCATCATTTTTGCAAATGATATGCGGAAGTCTTTCGCCCTTGCACTCGCCATAGTGTAGCTTGTAATTGGTAAGAGCACAGCAAATTATCGCAGGATAAGAGCCGTCAGCAATAAGCGGAGAATCATTTAATCCACACGAGGTAATCTCAACCTGCTCAATTTTGCCATTTGGCAATATCTCTATTTTTTCGGCACACCCTTGCCTTGAAAGCTCTGTTTTTGTTGTGTGGCGATGATAGAATACATACCACTGCCCATTTATCTCAATAATACTTCCGTGAATATTTCCCGTACGCATTATTTGATTTTGCACAGTCCTGCCCTTGTAGCCAATATCGCCATTTGAAACGATAACTCCACCAAAGACAAAATCCCTATCAGGGTAGTCACTTGTTGCATACGCAAGCTCGTGACCATTAAAGGTCGCATAAACGAAATAGTATTTTTCGCCCACCTTACGCATAGAGCTTGCCTCAAAGAATTCGTGACCATCAAACGATGTGCCTCTCATATCTCGCGGAAAGATACGCACAGGGTTGCCCTTTACGGTTATCATATCATCACAAAGCTCTACAACAAACGGCCCCATAACGCCATCGGGTGTACCCTCGATTTGCTCACGGCTTTTCTTGAAGGTTGCAACTTGCCTTTGCATACCGTGCTCATAGTCGAAATCTCTTTCAAAATTCCACCACATACCATAATAGAGCCTTATTGTGCCGTTATCATTAATAAGCCCAGGGTCGAAGATAACCCCGTCCTGAAACAACTCGCCACTTGGCTTTCTTAGGTGACCTAAGAACTCAAACTCGCCCGAGGGAGAGGTAGAAACTGCCACGCTCATAACATACGAGCAGTTGGGATAATCGTTTGCAAGGGAATAGTAAAGGTAATACCTTCCGTCATTTCCTTGAACTACATCGGGAGCAAACATATACTTGTACTCGGGATATAATGGATCCCTTGATGCCTTGTATATAACGCCCTCATATCTCCAATCTCCAAGATCATTTATAGGAGCAGAGTAGGTCACATAATCAAGCATACAAAAGTGGTCGCCATTTTCCTTGTCGTGAGAGCCATAAATATACACTCTGTCACCAAAAATGTGAGGCTCACCATCGGGAATGTATTCATTAAGTGGCAAATATGGATTATAAGCCTGCTTCATAAAAACCTCTAAAATCTAACAGTTATTTTCTCGCCAACCCTTATAAATACCTTCTTAAAGTCCAAAAGCTCGGGGTGAGGCTCTGTCTTGAATTTCAAAACGGAATATGGTGTGTCCATACCACCCTTGTTGGTTAGCTCAACCTCGTTTTCGCTTATCCATTTTTCCTCAATTTGACCATATGTAAGACCGTGACCAAATGGATAGAGAGGAGTGCCCTTAAAGAACTTGTAGGTTCTGTTCTCCATACTATAATCTCTAAATGAAGGAAGGTCGTCATCTGAACGATAGAAGGTAACGGGCAAGCGTCCACTTGGAGATGCCTTGCCAAAGAGAATATCAGCAAGAGCATTACCACCCTGTGCACCAGGATAAAAGCATTGGAGCACAGCGTCGCATTTTTCGTCCTGCTCGCAAAGGGAAATACAGCTACCACTTATATTTACAAAAATAGTTGGCTTGCCAAGCTTAATAATTTCATCAAATAGCTTTCTTTGTGACTCGGGAAGCTGAATGTCCTTTTTGTCACCTGCAACATCGCCATTGTATGCATCGCCCTCCTCACCCTCAATTCCGGGATTTAAGCCCATGCACATAATAACAAGGTCGGCCTTGCTTGCGCAAATAATTCCCTCACGAAGCGGGAAGCCACCCCACATGCTTGAGCCAATATCGGTAGGATGACAGCCAGTGGCAAAAAGCACCTTGCCGTCAAACGCATCTTGGATACCACGAAGCGGGGTTATGTATTTTGAAGGGTTACCGTTATAGTTTCCAATTAAAACGCTAAATCTATCACTGTTAGGACCAATTACGGCAATCGTTTTATATTTGCCCTTGTCAAGAGGCAAAATGCCATTGTTTTTAAGAAGAACAATGCTTTCCTGTGCCATTTTTCTATTAAGGTCAGTATGCGTCTTGCATTCGACAACATCATAAGGAATTTTGTCATATTCGCAGTCATCATCAAACATTCCAAGACGGAAGCGTGCCTCAAATAGCTTCTCAACCGCTTCGGTAATTGTTTCCTCGCTTATAAGGTCCTGCTCATAAGCATCGTAAAGACTGAAATAGGCATCGCCACAGTTAAGATGACAGCCATTATTTAAAGCCAACGCAACGCTCTCAGCCTCGTTATCCGTGATTTTGTGACCTGCGTGAATATCTCTTATCGCACCGCAGTCGGAAACAACATAGCCCTTAAAGCCAAATTCGTCAAATAAAATGTCCTTAAGAAGCGTTTTGCTCGCACAGCATGCCTCGCCATTTACTCGGTTGTAAGCACCCATAACAGCAGAGGGGTCTGCATTGTCAATGCAATACTTAAACGCACTAAGATAGGTTTCATAAAGGTCCTTTTTTGAAACAATCGCATCAAAGCCGTGGCGCTCGTTTTCAGGACCACTATGAACAGCATAGTGCTTAATTGTTGCGTCAAGCTTGCGATATTTACCCTCGCCCTGAAGTCCCTTTATAAACGCAACACCCATCTTGCCCGTGAGATATGGGTCCTCACCATAGGTTTCGTGACCACGGCCCCATCTTGGATCTCTGAAAATATTTATATTCGGCGACCAAAAGGTGAGTCCTTGATATTGCTCGGTTGAGCCGAATTTTTTAAATTCATTGTATTTCGCCCTTGCCTCGGTTGATATAACATCTGCAACCTTGTACATAAGCTCCGTGTTAAAGCTTGCACTAAGTCCTATAGCCTGTGGGAAAACAGTAGCACAGCCTTGTCTTGCAACTCCGTGTAAGCACTCGTTCCACCAGTTATAGGCAGGAACACCCAATCGCTCAATAGCAGGGGCGTCATATCTCATTTGCCCCATTTTTTCCTCGAGCGTCATTTTTGAAACCAATTCCTTAGCTCTTTCCAAAAAAGTCATAATACTCTCCTAAATTAACAAGTTACCATCAAATGGCACTATAATTATTCTAACACACCTTGTTAATAATTTCAATAAATAAAAGCCTAAAAGTAGGCTTTTTTAAGGCGTATTTGTTGAATTTCATCTATTGATATGTTATAATCGAAGTGATTAATTTGCTAAGGAGTGCCCTTATGATACTAAATAATTGGAAAATGACCTATGATAATTATAGAGGACTTGATTGCACAGCTCCCTGCTCAATGTATAGCGTTTTGCTTGAAAACGGACTAATTCCCGATCCGTTTTACGGCTTGAACGAGCTTGAACTAACCAAGCTTTCGGACAAGGGCTGTACCTTTGAGACCGAGCTTATAATTGATGAGGCTACAAGCAAAAGAGAACACATAGAGCTTGTTTTTTTAGGACTTGATACAATATGTGATATTTACTTAAACGATAAGCACCTTGCACAGGTGAAGAATATGCATAGAAGGTATATCCTTGATATAAAGGAGTATATCTGTGTCGGTAAAAACACAATTCGCCTTGAATTTTCATCTCCCACAAAATACTTTGAAAAAATGAATAAGGAGCATTTCTTGCAGACAAATGGCGACACAATTGCAGGTGCATCACATCTTAGAAAGGCTCTTTATATGTCGGGCTGGGATTGGGGACCGACGCTCCCTGATATGGGTATTTTCCGCCCCGTTCAAATCGACGCATACGATGACGACATAATAGAGAATATCTATGCCCGCCAAATCCACAAGGACGGCATTGTTGACCTTGATATTGAGGTCGAAACACGCCATAGCACCCCACTTGATATTTTTGTTACCATCGACGGCAAGGAGATAAGGCTAAGCAAGGACAAAAAGGGTACGATTAGAATAGAAAGCCCAAGGCTTTGGTGGATACGAGGCTACGGAGAACAGCCCTTGTATGAAATTAGTGCAAGAATAGAAAAGAATGGCGTATGTGTCGATAAAATGACACAAAAAATAGGACTACGCACCCTCACAGTAAGCACTGAGCCCGATGAGGACGGAAGCGAATTTTGCTTTGTGATAAACGGAGTTAAGATTTTCGCAATGGGTGCTAACTATGTTCCACAGGATAACCTGATTTCAAGAATAACCCCCGAGCGTATGGAAGCACTTGTGAAAGACGCTCTCGACGCTAACTTCAATTGCCTTCGTGTTTGGGGAGGTGGCTATTATCCCGATAATTATCTCTATGAGCTGTGCGATAAATACGGCATTATGCTATGGCAGGATAGTATGATTGCGTGCTGTAATGTGTGGCTAAGCGAGGAAATGGAGAAGGAATACACCGAGGAGATGATATATAACCTTAAAAGGCTAAGGCATCACGCATCTCTTGGAATTTGGTGTGGCAATAATGAAATGGAGGAGGCAGTTGTTTGCTGGGACGGCTATGGAAAGGACGATCCCGTCGTGCGTGCAGACTATCTTCGCCTTTATGAGCAAATCTTCCCCGAGCTTGTTAAAAAATATGCCCCAAATACCTTCTATTGGCAGGCAAGCCCCTCATCAGGTGGTGGCTTTGACGATCCAAACGCAACCAATAGAGGCGATACCCACTTTTGGGAGGTTTGGCACGGTGGCACCTCGTTTACCGAATACAGAAATCGTAAGTTCCGCTTCTGCTCGGAATATGGCTTTGAGAGCTACCCCTCAATAAAAACCATAAAGAGCTTTTGCGAGGACAAGGATATGAACTGCTTTTCAAGGGTTATGGAAAATCACCAAAAGTGTAAGTCAGGCAACTCAAAGATACTTATGTACCTTGCCGATAACTACCTATACCCAACCTCATTTGAGACACTTGTTTACGCATCTCAGCTTCTCCAAGCCGACGCTATAAAGTATGGAGTGGAGCATTTTAGAAGGCTAAGAGGCTATACAATGGGCTCTATATATTGGCAGTTTAACGATTGCTGGCCCGTAGCATCGTGGTCAAGCGTCGATAGCCTTGGACGCTATAAGGCTTTGCACTATTACGCAAAAAAATTCTACGCCCCTGTTGCAATGGGACTTTTCCTTGAAGGCGATAAGCTAAGCGTGAATGTATCAAATGAAGCTATGCAACCATTTAAGGGAAGCGTAAAGGTCTATTTTAGCGACACAGAGCTTAATGTGTCAAGGGAAATTGTAAAAGAGGTGTGCGTGCCTGCCTTGTCATCAAGCGATGTGCTATGTGCTGATGTGTCCTACAAAAGCAAGTATAACGAATTTGTATATGCCGATCTCTATGATGAGAACGGAGTATTTATAATGCGTCAATTGGAGCTTTATGTGCCACCAAAGCACTTCGAGTGGAAAAAGCCAAAAATTAATCTCGATTTTCAAAAATGCGAGGCAGGAGTGTCGATAGATATTACCGCCGATACTCTTGCAAAGGGCGTTCATCTTGAATTTGATGAGTGCGATCCCAAGCTTAGCACGAGCTTTGTTGACCTAACAAGCACCGAGCCGTATAGAATTATCGCAAAAACCGATAAATCCCCCGCCGAGCTTTCCCGTCAGGTAAGGGTAATGTCAGTTTATGATATAGGAGCAAAATAATAAAAGGGCTGGCAATAGCGTGATGCTCTTGACGGAGCATTCACGCTAACTAAGTTTGCCCTGCGGGCAAGTGAAGTTATCTTCGATAGTGAAGTTCACTATGTGAGTGAAGTTTCGCCTGACGGCGAAGTGAGGGCAAACTTAACTTCACTGTGAGCCTTAGCGAGCAACCTCACTGTGTATCACACAACTTCACTTTTGCGACAGCAAAAACTTCACTGACAGAAAAAAGAGCAAGCACATAAGGTTTTATCCTTGCGTGTTTGCTCTTTCTGTTTGTAATAGGGGCTTGGGCTTAGCCCATAAAGCATTTGGCCAGTCAAATGCGATGCTCGCACTTATAGTTGTTTTTTAAATTCTCCGCTAAGGATACCACCCTATTTTGCCAGCCCTTTTTAGTGATAAATTAAAGAACCTGATAAGCGTTAGCAGCCCAAGAATAGCCCTTGCAACGAAGTCCCCTTCCAGTAAGAGCACTTGTGTTCTCGTTAAAGCCGTGCTTGCAAATTGATGCCTTATAGTTTTCAGCAATCTTGTCAGCAAGCTCAGTGTAGCCGAGGTTGCGAAGAGCGTAAACGAACATAACAACATCGGGAGCCCAAACAGCACCACGCCAGTAGCCGTCCTCTACGAACATAGGACTATCAATAGCCTCACTCGAAATACCACCAACGCAAAGGTGATGCTCGGTAATCTGCTTAACAATGTATTCTTGAATTTCCTTTGGAAGCATATTTTCAAGCACAATTACACGAAGAGGCATAAGAGCATTACAGTAGTAAGCCTCGCCAGTTTCAGCAAGACGAACAAAGATTTTTTCTCCGTCCCAGTAGTCCTTAATAGCCTTGTCAGCAAGCTCTTTTGCAAGCTGTGCGTAAATTTTCTTATCAGTTGGATAGTTAAGCACCTCTGCCGCCTCTGAAAGGAAGGAGCATTGAACAGAGAGGAATGCAATAAGCTCTGAGGTTTCGATGTGCTCACTCTTATCAAAGCAGGTCGAGTTATCCTGACCTGAATCGTTTCCGTGATAGTAGGATGGAACATCTCCACGAAGATTGAGCCACCAATCAGTGTTACGCTTCATATCAAAATATACCTCTTCAAGTGCATGAGGTGTTGCAAACTCGGGATTTCTCTTAATCATCTGCTTATACATCCAGCCCTGAACGGGAGGCTTAACGAAATTCCAAACCTTATAGGATTGAGAAATGGCATCAGGAACTCTGCCAAGACGGTTAATATGCTTGTACATTACCATAAATTGATCCATAGCAAGACGGTAATCAATGTCAGCAAGTCCAAGTGCGTTAAATGCATTGTCCCAGCTCCAAACATTACTCATACCAGCCTTACCCATAACAATAGCCTCAGTAGCAAAGTTGCCAAGAGGAGCAATGGTATTAGACCACATTATGTAAGCACATTCCTTTTCGTACTTGTTTTTGCAATGGAATTTCTTTTCCCAAGCAATATAATCCTTTTCTGCCAAATCAGCATAGTAGTCATAGCTCATGCCCTGTGCAAGAGTAGCACCCTTGTCAAGGAAATTGCCCTCAATAGCAAACTCATACTCGCCATTTTCATCAGGCAAAACACGAACATTAACATAATCGGAGGAAACCTTACCGGGCTGACGGAGCTTTTCAATTTTCAAAGTACCCTTGTTAGGGATAAACATAAGGCTACAATTGTTGTTGAAATCGCAAAGCTCAATGATACCATTTTGAATTATTTGATAATCAAATCTCATATGTGTTTTTGCAATCTCTACAAGAATTTGCTTTCCCTTACCCTTGATAAATGTACCATCAATACCGAACATGGTGATTTTGGCTTCACCATCCTTGGATTTTGCAGTAGCCTCTTTGGGAATGAAGGAAAATCTTGTGCCAGCTCCAAAGTCAATAGCTAAAACGCCATTGAAAATATCCTGACCGTGATTGTGAATCATATCCATTTTGAGAGTGGTTTTGCCTTTTTTGTCCCATACAAGATATGAATCTCTTATGCTGTAATGAAGTCTGTCGAATGAATACATAAAAATCTCCTTAAAATTTATTCATTTATATTTTAATATAGAAGCACAAAAAAGTCAATAATTTACCCTAAACTTTAAGAGCAATTCGAATTTATTTGTAGCAGTATAAATGATATAGCTATTGCAATAAATATTCAAGAGTGCTATAATTTAAATATATGAATATATTTAGGAGATATATATGAAGAAGAGAAGAGAGAGCTTTTGGGGCTTGCACCTTGATTTTCACGCAACCCCAGATGACGGAATACAGGGCAAGGATTTAAAAGAGGAGGACATAAGGAGAATATGTCACCTTTTAAAGCCCGATTTTATTCAAATAGATTGTAAGGGACACCCAGGCTACACCTCGTATCCATCAAAGCTCGGCAACGCAATGCCCGAATTTGCAAAGGATACACTAAGGCTTTGGCGTAAGGTAACAAGGGAAGAGAATGTTGCTCTTTATATGCACTACTCAGGCGTGTATGATGTAAAATATTGTAGTGAGCATCCAGAGCAAAAGGTCTTAATGGCAAACGGCTATTATCATTTCGGCTCAACAAGACTAAATGGCTCGTATTCTGAAGATTTGCTTATTCCACAGCTAATGGAGTTAGCAGGAGAATACGAGGTTGATGGAGCTTGGATTGATGGCGAGTGCTGGATGGCGCTTGCAGACTTTTCAAGCGAAACTCTAACCGCATTTGAAAGGGAAACGGGAATTAACCTAAATGGCAAAATTCCAAGGGAGAGAGAAGACGAATATTTTCACGAATATACAGAGTATAATCGTGAGCTTTTCAAAAGATACCTCAGCCATTACATAGATGCAGTCCACGAAAAATACCCTAACTTTGAAATTTGCTCAAATTGGGCATTTAGCGACCATATGCCAGAGAGAGTATCTGTAAATGTCGACTTCTTGTCAGGCGATTTAAATCCGCTTAACTCCTTTAACTCTGCACGCTACGCAGCAAGAGCACTCGCACAGCAAAGGGGCTATGCTTGGGATTTGATGTCTTGGAATTTTAGAAATAACATAGCAGGTCATGCAGGCTATGTGCCTAAGCATGTAAACCAATTAAAGCAAGAGGCATCAGCAGTTATTGCAGTAGGTGGAGCATATCAGGATTATGTTCCTCAAAACAGAGATGGCTCACCAAGAATGTGGGAGATAGAGCCATTAAAGGAGCTATCTGATTTTGTCCTCGCACGCAAGCCATTTTGCCATAGAGTAACCCCAATTCATCAGGTGGCACTATTGCTTTCTACCTATGACCGCTATCAAGAATCTACCCACCTGTATTCAAGAACAGGCTACGAAAGAGTAATGGGAATGACAACCCTTCTTTGCGATATAGGACAGTCACTTGAAATAGTATGCGAGCATACACTATTAGACAATATAAATGAATACAAAATGCTCGTTGTGCCTGAGCTTTATAGTGGACTTGAAGAGAAAACAATAAAGGCTCTACTAAGCTACGCAAAAAATGGCGGAAACCTTGTGCTTGCAGGAAAAAACACCTGCTCAATTTTCGCAGACGCAAAAGCTCCGTTTGAGTGTAAGGAGCACGCCGAATTTTTGCAAATAGCGTCAAACGGCTCACAGGACGGACATAACAACAAGACCTCAAACAAATACATATCGTACTGCTTCACAACAGACAACAAGTCCTACGGTGCCTTGTTCTCACCATGCGAGCTTGTAGCAGATGGCACGAAAAACGCATTTTTCAGCGAAAAGCCAAACACTCCCCTCGCTAATTTGTCAATTACAGCTTCATACGGAAGGGGAACGATTACCGCAATAGGCTTTGATATAGGCTCGCAATATCTAAGCGAAGCACAGTATATGCACAGAGAGCTAATGAAGAAGGTAACCAGCCTCTATGAGCCTATTGTTAAGATTGAAAAAGCACTTGGTCGACTTGAAATAGTAGTCACCCAAAAGGATGACAAAACAATGATACAGCTTGTAAATGGTGGTGGCACACACGCTGATATAGCAAGCGTTACCGATGATTATATCCCACCTGTGCTTGATATAAAATTGTCAATCTTAGCACCAAACGCAAAAGGGCTTGTTCTTCAACCCGAGGGAGTAGAGCTTCCAATCGAGCATACACCAGACGGCAGAATTTTGGTCGAAATTCCTCGCATTGATATTCATAGCATCATAGAAATTTGCAAGTAAAATATGTTCACCACAAGGTATCAATCAATATAACTGATAACTAAATCAATTATAGATATTCAAAAGAGGTATTTATGGAAAAGAAGGTTGTAAAGCTGGGCGTTGTAGGGCTTAAAAGAGGAGCTTATGTCGCTTGGACACTAATCGGTGATGATAATGTAGTTATTCGTGCAATTGCCGACGCTGATCCCACTACACTCAAGGCTTGTAAGGAGGATTACGAGAAAAACGGAGTTGAGGATTTACTCTGCTTTGATAGTATAGAGGAACTCTTAAAAAGCGATATAGATGCAGTTTATATCGCAACAGATAAGCCACTTCATACAAGGCATGCCGTAATGGCTCTTGAAGCGGGAAAGCATGTTTTAAGTGAAATTCCTGTAATAGAAACCATAGAAGAGGTAAAAATCCTTTATAACGCAGTAAAAGCACACCCCGAGCTTAAATATATGGCAGGCGAAAACTGCTTTTATTGGGCATTTATCGAGGAGTGGAAGCGAATGCACGAGGACGGAAGACTCGGCGATATTTTATATGCAGAGTCCGAGTATTTGCACGCACCCCACCCTGACGAAATCAAGCCCTACGAGCCTGAAAACCATTGGAGAAGATACAACCCTGCAATAACCTATTTAACGCACAATTTAGGACCACTCCTTTACATAATGAATGATTACTGCGTCAGCGTTTGCTGTATGGCACCAAGCTCGGCTAAATATAATCCATATAGCAAGGACGACGAAAACGGAATAGCAATATTTAAAACCGCTAAGGGTGCTGTAATTCGCATTTTTATTGGCTTTGGAATGTATGTTGGATACGACCATAATTTTGCACTTTATGGAACAAAGGGCTCAATTCTTACCGACAAAACCAAGCCACTTGAGGAGGCGACATCCTTTGCAAAGCTTTACGATGTGCCCTCCACCTTCGAAAGGTCCTTTGAAATCCCTGTTAAGCTATCAAAAACAGATGATGTTTATGGTCATGGTGGAGTAGATGCAAAAATGATACGAGATTTTATAAAATGCATAATAGACGACACAGCACCGCCAATAGATGTAGAAATGGGCATAAGAATATCTCTGCCTGGCATAATTGCTAACGAGTCAGCAAAGCGTGGTGGAGAGCTACTCAACATTCCCTCAATTACCGATTTGCTTAAATAATAAAAAAGGACACTCAATGAGTGCCCTTTTAACTTGATAGGCGTATAGATAAAACGCATTTTTAAAGTTATTGACTCTGGCGTTAGTTTATTGTATAATGAAGGTATATAGAGGCAAAGGAACAACCTGATTAGCAAGGGGCATTATATGAGTAGACTTGAAGAAATAGATGAAAATCTTAAAATCGAAACAAATTTAAATAAAAGTGATATAAAGCTTTATTCAGCACTTGAAAAGCCGTTTTGCATATATGGAGTTAAATATGAGGATGGCAAATTTCGTCGTATGCCCGAAAATGTGGCTAAAAATGTTAATGATGGAGTAGGCTATTTGCACACTAATACATCGGGTGGTCGTGTACGCTTTAAAACAGATAGCTCTTATATAGCGATTTCTGCAAAAATGTGTAACATCGGCAAAATGGACCATTTTGCTATAACAGGCTCTGCGGGCTTTGACATGTATGTAAGAGAAAATGGTCAAGATAAGTTTAATAGTACATTTCGCCCGCCATTTGACATAAGAAATGGATATGAGTCAATATTTGAATTTAAGACGAGCGAAATGCGTGAGATAACAATTAATTTTCCACTTTATAGCGATGTTTGTAGCCTGTATATAGGACTCGAAGAAAAGGCAAAGGTCGAAGCACCAACACCATACAGCAATAAAAAGCCGATAGTTTATTATGGCCATTCCATAACACAGGGTGGCTGTGCATCTCGCCCAGGCAATTCTTATCCAAGTATAATTTCACGAGGACTAAATGTAGATTTTATAAATTTAGGCTTTTCAGGAAGTGCACGAGGAGAAAAGGAAATGGCTGAATATATAGCCTCGCTTGATATGGAGATGCTTGTTTATGACTATGACCATAATGCACCAACCTGGGAGCATTTGCAAGAAACGCACGAGGCTATGTTTAAAATAATACGCAAGGTTCATCCAACCGTGCCAATAATTATGATGACCTCTACATCTATGGCAAGATGCCACGATAATCAAGAAAAGCGACGCCAAATTATATATCAAACATATAAAAACGCCCTTGACAATGGCGATGAAAATGTATATTTTTGGGATGCTGGCAAGGAATTTGCACCATATGCGGAATATGGCACAGTAGAGGGCTGTCATCCTAACGACTATGGCTTTGTAGGGATTGCTACATCCTTAGAGCCACTAATTAAGAAAATTTTAAAATAATAGCTTCAAAAAAGCAGGAGATGGAAATTCCTTCTCCTGCTTTTTTGTTATTAGCTTGTTTTTTTGATTAAATTCCTATAAGACTTAGGAGTCATATGTGTAAAGCTATTAAATGTTTTTATAAAATAGCTTGTAACAGAAAAACCACATTCAAAGCCGATTTCCGTTATACTTTTGTCAGTCAAGGCAAGAAGCCTTTTGGCGTTTTCTATTCGTATTTGATTAACATATTTTATAAAGGTTGTATGGCTGTATTTTTGAATTATCTTAGCTAAACCACTGTAGCTGATATGAAATTGCTTTGCGATCTCATACGGAGAAAGCTCTTCCATATAGTGTGCTTCGATGTGCTTATATATCATTGATGCGATTTTGCTTTTTGAGGTTGTATCAAGGTCTATTCCTTGACTTGACCAATGCTGTATCAAAAAAGCATATATTTGTAGCAGAATAGCCTTTGCAATTAAATCCTCAGAGTAAATGGGGTTAGAGCTTGCATGCTTGTTAAAATCCTTGATAAGCATCGGCAAGGGCGTGCTTTCGAGATTGTGGAATACGCAGAAATTGAGCACATCGGTTGGAAGAGAAAGACCAATACCACCTGCACCAAGACAGATTTCCTTAAAGCCAAGCACTATTTTTTCGGCAGTAGCATCATCACAGCTACAGCAGTGTATCTGCTTTGGGGGAATAAAAACCATAGAATCCTTTTCTAATGTATGCCAAGAATCATTGAACATTATGCTAACCTTGCCCTTAATGACAAATATAATTTCCGCACCACTATGCCAATGAGGATGCGTTTTGTTAGCTCCGTATTGATAGTCACTGCAATAGTTAGTGCTTACATCAATATCAAATGCTTTGGGTAAAAATTTATCCATAAAAGCTCCAAATTATAGATTTGTTGTATTTTTTGCTATATTTATTATATCATCAATAATGCGAAAATGCTATAATAATTTTAGATAAATGTAAAAATTTTAGTTAAAGGGTTTATTTTTTAGTGGATAAATATTGTATTTTAGCCTTGTCAACCCTGTTAGCCACTGGAAAGGCTCTATTTTGTAAGGCGTTAGGAACAGGGCAGTATTCAAAAAAAGAAACAGCTATATTAAATTTCAAGGCACTTTTTGTTGCATTTGCTTGCTCATTAATTTTCATCTTTGATGAAATACATAAGCTATTTAAAATATCTACATTTTCTATTGTTCTTTCCGTTTTCTTTGGAATATCAGTAGCAATAACTCAAATTATGCAATCAAAGGCAATGGGCAATGGACCTGCATCCTTGGTATCTCTTATATATTCCTGCGGATTTTTAGTGCCTATTTTTTATGGCTTGGCTTTTTGGAATGAAGGCGTGTCTATCTATCAATGGCTCGGCATTCTTTTACTTGTGGTAGCCTTGTGCCTTATAGTGTATAAAGGAGAAAAGGGTGGAAGCTTAGCTGCTTGGCTTCCATTTGCAGCCTTGGCTATGCTTGGCTCGGGTGCTAATGCAATATTTCAAAAAACACACCAATATTCCGTATTCGCTGATGAGCTACAATTCTTTTTAGCTTATTCATTGTTCTTTTCGGCATTGTTTACAGGCATAGCCTCTTTAATAATTCGCAGAAAAGGAGAAGACGAGCCTGATTTGTCAAAAAAACAGCAAATAATAAAAAAATTAATAGTCCCATTATGCCTCGGTGTATGTGTTGGACTACTAAATTTTTTGAATTTAAATTTATCAGGAAAGCTACCTTCTATAATACTGTTTCCTGTATACAATGTGGGAAGTATGCTTTTATCAAGCCTTATATCATCACTTATATATAAAGATAAGCCAACAAAAAGACAGGGCGTTGGCTTTGTTATAGGGATAGTAGCAATTTTAATAGTTGGGATTTTTTAATGGGAGAGCTTTATGAATTTGTCTTGGAAAATTAAGGGCATAGTGCTGACAGCGCCACTTAGCGATGAAATAGATGATGTTATAAAATTCATTGATGAATATTTAGCACCCCGTGGCTTTAATATGATAGTTATGCAGGTAAGATATCGTTATCAGTTTAAGCGTCATCCCGAGGTGTGGGGCTATGATCCACTTTCTTGCGAGGATGTCAAAAGACTGCTTGCCGTATGCAGAAAAAATAACATAAAATTAGTGCCAAAAATGAACCTAATAGGTCATCAATCAGGCTTTCCAAACGAGCAAACTGACGGAATACTACACGGACATAACGAGGTCTTGGCTGATATAAAGGACGGACTTTTGAGAGCCTACCCTGATTTTGATGAGCAGAGTGGTACAAGGGAAATTCTTTACTCACGAAGTATATGCTTAAGTAGTAGAGGAGCGAGAACCATCGTATGCGAGCTCATCGACGAGCTAATGGACGCATTTGAGGCAGATATAATACATATCGGCTGTGATGAGGTGTTTAATGCAGGACTATGCTCTGAATGCTCAAAAAGGTCGAGAGCCGAGCTGATCTCAGGCTGGATTAATTCGCTAAACGAGCATATAAAAAAGCGAGGTGGAAAAACACTTATTTGGGGCGATAGACTCCTTTCCACCAAGGACACAGGCTACAACAGATGGGAGGCATCTGATAATGGTAGCGATATTGCTATTGATATGCTCTCTAAGGATATTATCATATGCGATTGGCACTATGATAAGTACGAAAAATACCCCTCGGTAGACATTTTTGCAAATAAGGGCTTTGAAATGATGGTAAGCCCTTGGAGAGATAAGGGTAATCTTGAAGCCTTTATAGATTATTCAATCAAGCACGATAAAGGACATATAAACGGAGTCTTGATGACCACCTGGTGTGGCTCTGGTGATTTAGCAAAGCGATTGCTATATGGCGAGAGAGGAAGATGGCTTCACACCGAGCAAATAGCAAATACAATCGATGAAAAATTCCCAGCGCTAAAATAGCCTTGCATAAGAAATTGAATAAAAGCAATAGCTTTTATCTCTGCTTTGAGGTGCCGTGCATATCCCTATATTTTTTAGGAGAAATACCATATTTGGCTTTGAAGGCAGTTGAGAAATAATTAGAATCCAAAAATCCACACGCAAGAGCGATGCTTGTTATATTGGTGTGAGAATGCAATAAAAGGTAGCTTGCTTGCTTTAATCTCACATTATTTATATAAGCCTTTATAGTAGTGTTGCCCTCTTTTTTGAATATGTATTGCATATAGGATGTTGAATAATTAAGCCTTGAGGATATAGAATCACAGGAAATTTGTTGCATATAATTTTCGTTAATATAGTGTAGTGCTTCTATAAATATTTGCTTTGTAGGAGAGCTTTCCTTGTGATTATCTTCAACATCTTGGCAATGCTTATATAGCTCTATAACCATATATTTTAGAGGAGTAATAAAGCTCATAAGTGTATCAAGCGTTGGCGGAGAGGGAGATAATTCCATATATAATTTAGGAAAATAGCTATCGCATTTTAAGGAAATACGCTCCATAAATTTTTTTGATTTTGTAAGCGTGCCTCTAAATCCCGAAATATTAATTCTTAAAATAGATTCTCCCTCATACATAACAGGAACAACAAATTCCTCAACACCCGCATAACAGCAGGAATAATATGGCTCGGTTATTTTTGTACTGTTTAGCTTTCTTTTGTTGAGAACGCATTTATGCATAGTGCTATTATTTTGTTTAAGATAAAAGCACACACTATGAAGATGAATTTCATAATTTAATAGCCTATCAATACAAGGATTAAGCTTAGGATGAAAGCCACTTAATGAAACAAAATATCCTAAGCCCTTTAAAAAGTCAATATAGTCCAAGCATTCCTGTAAAATATAAGAATTCATATAATATCCTTCCATATATAGTTGTTTTTTAAAGAAATTCAGTTGAAAAACAAAGGTTTTATTCTATTTTCTATTATATAATAAAATTATATTAATGTCAAGGAGTAGTTAGATATGGACTATATAAATGAAAATAACCAAATTCCAATGATAGCAGATGTAGATGTTTTGGTATGCGGTGCAGGCCCCGCTGGAATTGGAGCATCAATTATGGCAGCTCGCCTTGGAGTAAGTGTAATGCTTGTAGAGGCACAGGGCTGTCTTGGAGGAATAGCAACCGCAGGAATGATGTCAAATTGGGGTGGGCGTTCATCAAGTAAAATTATGCCTGAAATTTTTGATTTGACATACGAAAAGGCAAAGGATATCGGCTGGGCAGAAGAGAATAAATGTGGCAAGGACACAATTTACCACGACATACAAAAAATTGTTTTAGAGGAAATGGTTGCAAGAGAAAAAATAAAGGTGCTTTATTATACTCTTGTATGCAAGGCCGTTGTTGAGGACGGAGCAATTGTTGGTGTTATAGTGGAAAATAAAGGTGGCCGTGGCTTCATAAAAGCTAAGCGAGTAATAGATTCCACAGGAGACGGAGATGTTGCCGCATCAGCTGGCGTGCCATATATTAAGGGCAGAGAAGCAGATAATAGAATGCAACCCTGTACAATTATGTTTAATGTAGGTGGAGTTGACTTTGAAAGGGCAGTTTTCCCACCATCCTTTGAAACAACCGTCGAAACAGAAAAGGGAGAGCTTCAAGCACTTGCAAAAAAGCTTTTGCCATTTCCAGCAGGTCATGTGCTTCTATATAAGCAACCAATGCCTGGTACAGTATGCTGTAATATGACAAATGCAATTGAAATTGATGGCACAGATTGCGAAAGCCTAACAAAGGGAGTGCTTATATGTCGCTCTCAAATAGTGCCAATTATCAAATTCTTGCGTGAATATGTGCCTGGCTATGAAAATTGCTGGTTAATGAGCTCAGCATCCTTAATAGGTATTCGTGAAACTCGACATTTCGAGGGAATAGAATCACTTGGCAAGGATGATATTTTGGAAGCAAAATATTACGACAATTGGATTGTTCGCCGTGGTTGGTTTAATTTTGATGTACATAACTTAACAGGTGCAAGCCTCGATAAAACAGGAATTCAGCACGGGTGGAAGCAAAACAATGAATATACAATCCCATATGGCTGCTTGCTACCTAAAAATGTTGAGGGGCTTCTTTTGTCGGGAAGAAACATTAGTGGCTCACACCTCGCTCATTCAAATTTTAGAATTATGTCTGTATGTATTGCGATTGGAGAGGGTGCAGGTGTTGCCGCAGCACTATCCGTAAAGCAAAATGTAAAATTATCAAATGTTGATATAAAAGAAATACAAAAGCATTTGGGAGAATAAATAGGAGGGATAAATGAAAAGGATTTTTTTGACTCTTGCAATTTCGTTAATGCTACTCTTAACACTTGCGATTTCCGTATGTGCCGCTGAGTACACGGTTAGTAGTGATGAGGAGTATACCGTTGCCTATGGGCAAGCAACAAGTGGAGACACCATTGTAATTACAAAAAAGCTAACCTGCGATATTTACGCAAATAAGAGCGTAACCTACATTTTAAAGGCAGATTGGGAAAGCTCTAAGCTTGTTATTGATCAGTCAAATGTAGAGGTGTCCTTTATCGCAGATGGTGGTAACTACAAAATTATGCCAACAGGCTATTCTACAACCGCAGGCTGGCTAAATATTGCCGATGCGTATACAGGTGTGGTTATTAATTTGGGTGGCAAAAATGGTGGCACATTGACCATTGATGGCTCAAATGCAACTCACGACAGAGTTAGCTATGTAACAGCATCTGCCAATATTTGCTTGAATTTGCTAAGTGGCTCTGCTATTGCTAATTTCAATCCTGTAACCAAGGATGATAGCGAGAATGTATGTATAATTTACGCACAAACGGTTAATATGTATGACGGATGTCAAATTTATGCCAATAAGATAATAAGTGCTCCACTTATTAAAACAAGCAATTTTAATTTGTTTGGTGGCGAGATTTTCGGTAATCTACTTACAAGCACAAGAACAAAGGTAAATGGCGTAGGTGCAATCTATGCATCAAATCAATTTGCAATGTATGGCGGTAAGCTATATGGTAATATCTTTAATGCAACAGGTGGACTTGGTGGAGTTATTAATGCAGTAGGCTTTATTTCAACAAGATATGGCTATTATGGTGCAAAGATGGTTGTATTAGATGGTGAGATAGGCGATAACTATGTAAGCGGAAATAGCACAAGCGAGATAGGCTCTATGTTTGGTCTTAATACAACCGAAAATGCCACAAGCTATTTCTATTATAATACAGCAGTAAAGGGAACAAGATATAAATTTACAGATACGCCCGCTCTTTCACTTGATGAGAAAACAGGAAAAACCATATGGCAGGTAAAGGAATACACTCTTTTGTCATCGGATTGGTTTGGCTGGTGCTGGAAGCAAACAAAGGTATCAGGCGATAAGGTAGCTATATTCCTTAACGCACAAAAGAAGGCTATTGCAGGAAACAATTTTGATACATATACAGTGATCAACGCATACATTGATGGCGTTTATTCTTATTCTGGCTCAACTACAATTGCAATGCCAAGTGGCTATACACTTTGGTCAACAGATAGCACTAAGTATTGCCATACAGGAAGGGCATACACTCTTGATGAGGTTAAGGCATCACAAGTTATCACGCTTTACTCAGCATATAATGCCGAAAGAGTAACAATCGACGGAATAACAAGATGCTCGGGCTGTCAAATGCGATATACCTGTAACGATCCTGAGCACGATTTGCAAGCGGTTTCTGTTTCTTATGATGACTACACAAAGGATGGCGTAAAGGTGTTAAAATGTAATACCTGTGGCTTGGAAAAGGCAACTGAGGTTTCCGTTCCACCTATCTTCACCTGCCTTGGCTATTCAGTAGGACCTGACGGCTATTCACTTAAAGCAGGCTTTAAGATTGATATTGATGCCATAAAGGAATACAAGGAATTTAATCCAGCATTTAGCTTTGGCGTAGTAGTAGCAAACGCAAATACCGTAGAATCAAAGGAGGCATTCTTTGTAAACGGCTTGATTAATTCAAGCGCAAAGGGCGTTATGATAGGCGTCGAGGACCTGAAATACGGAATTTTAAATGTAGATATTGGTGGCTTTAATGCGAGCATTTCCGACTCACTTGAGCTTGTAGTAGGTGTTTATGCAAGCAATGGAGATGATGAAATAAGTATGATTCAGTATGAGGATTCAAGCAAGTATGCAACCATAAAGACATATAGCGACAGAAGCCTCAACGCAGTCACCTTTAATCAGGTTAGGGTAGGACATGGTATGAACGCCCTCGTTCCACAATCAGCCCCCGTCAGCAACGAGGAATAATTAATACAAAAGGACACTCAACTGAGTGCCCTTTTCGTTTTGCTGGTGAGCCAAGGGCAATGTAAATCGAAAAATTTATATGTTGTATATTGAAATGCGTTATTTAAAGTGGTATAATGTAATTGCAAAATCTAATTTAGGGGAAAAGTGATGAAAAAAGGATTTTTATTGATTTCTTTAATTGTATCTGCTATTCTCGTATTTTCATCTTGTAATACAGCAAAGCAAATAAAAGAATATTTAGAACCAATTGAACACAACGAAAATATGGTTTTTGCTGATGACCATTATGTATATTTTCACAATAATAAAATTGAACATGATGTGAAAATGAATGTAGAACACATTACAAGACAAGATATATATTACTCGACAGTCGAAAAAGAAAATGTTTTAATTACAAAATATGATATCAATGTGAAAGAAACCACGAATGTTATTTCCTTTGAGGGCGATAAAAACAGCATCGAATTTTACAATGACTGGATTAAATATGATACATCTAACGGAAGTAAATTATTCTCTTTGAAAGAACTTAGGGAGTATGATTACAATAATGAGCTTATTCAAAAAGAAAACTCTATTTATACATACATTGATGGAAATATAGTAAATAATTCAACTAATGAAAAAAAGAAAATTGAATTTAATGATTCATCAAAAATTTATAATACAGCGGAAGCTGAACATTTGAAGCAACTCGGCGCATCATTTAACTTGGAATTTGTTAAGATTTATAGAGAAAAAATATATGTAGTTGTTGGGAACGATTATTTTATAGATACAGTTTACTTGTATGACTTTGAAACAGAGGAGTTCACATATTTAGATTGGAACGAAAACACAAACGGAAGTGTAAACTTGTTTGTGTTAGAATAGGAGCTTTTTGTTTTTCAATGAAATTATAAGTTTTTAATGGCACTATGATTGTAAATAACGAAAAAGCAAGGTTGAAAAGTCAACCTTGCTTTGATTTATTTTCGATTGTAATGCAGAAGCTTGTAAGAAATTAGTGCCCCGTACTTTTGCAGGGCAAAAGCAAGCGGGAAGGCTCGCTATGCGAGCATTTGTTGCGAACCCGACTCGCACAGGTGCGAGAATGGGTTCGATGAGCGTACGGAGTCGCCAAAAGAAAAACAAAAAAAGACACCGAATTGGTGTCTTTCTTGTTTTTGGTGACCCGTACGGGAATCGAACCCATGTTTCAACCTTGAGAGGGTCGCGTCTTAGCCGCTTGACCAACGGGCCGAATGGTGGCGAAAATGGGATTTGAACCTATGACCTGCCGGGTATGAACCGGATGCTCTAGCCACTGAGCTATTTCGCCATTCGTAATGCTTTGCTATTATATCATAACTTTTTATGCTTGTCAACACATTTTTTGAAAAATTTTTCTTTTTTTGAAAAAAGCTAAAATACTCCCTCAAAAAGCCGTCACTATTGACTTTTTCTATTTATATATGATAAAATAAAAGGGCAAGAGGTGATGAAATGAAGGATACAACGCTATGCTATGTCGAGCAAAACGGAAAATATCTTATGCTATATCGCAACAAAAAGAAAAATGATGTAAATGGTGGAAAATATGTTGGCATAGGCGGACATGTAGAGAAGGGCGAAACCCCTACACAATGCATAATCCGTGAGGCGTATGAGGAGGCAGGCTTAACCCTACACACCCCAAGGTATAGAGGTATTGTCACCTTTATATCCAACATTTACGAGGATGAGCATATGCACCTATTTACCTGTGATGATTTTTCGGGCGAGCTTATTGAGTGTAACGAGGGCGAGCTATCTTGGATAGAAAAATCCAGCCTTGACAAAATCCCTATGTGGGAGGGCGACTATATTTTCTTGGATATGCTAACAAAGCGAGAGGATTTTTTCAAGCTTCGCCTTGAATATGAGGGCGACACCCTTGTAAAATCAACAATAGAGGACTAAAACGCAGGCATTTGCTTGCGTTTTTTTCGTTAATGAAATATTACCCACTTGAAAAAGAAGATAATATATGATAGAATATTAAAATAGAGGTGATGGTATGAAAAAAATACTTGTAAGTGCGTGCCTGCTTGGTGAGCCGTGTCGCTATGACGGGCTATCAAAGCCGGACAATAGAGTGCTTTCTCTTGCTACAAGGTATGAGCTAATACCAATTTGCCCCGAACGGGACGGCGGACTGCCAATCCCACGAACCCCTGCCGAGAGAATAGGTGATAGAGTAATTAACAAGGACGGTATTGATGTCACCGAATGCTATCAAAGGGGAGCTTCTTACGCACTATCTCTCGCCAAGAAAAACGGCTGTAAAATGGCAATTTTAAAGGCGAAAAGCCCCTCTTGTGGCAAGGGACTTATCTATGACGGCACCTTCACAAGGACCATAAAGACGGGTAACGGAGTGTGTGCAGAGCTACTAATTAACAATAATATTTTCGTTCTCACCGAGGACGAGCTTGGAGAAATAGATGAAGATAATAGCAAGTGATTTTGATGGAACAATAAGCTATAATGGAATAAGCGAGGCTGATAGTAAGGCTATTTCAAAATTCCGTAAGGCAGGAAACAAATTTGGAATTGTAACAGGTAGAGACCTTGAAATGACTCTTTGGGTGCTTCATGACCTAAAAAAGTTCAACACCGAGGTTGACTTTGTAATATGCTGTACAGGAGCAATTATACTCACAGGCGAGGGTGAAATTCTAAAAATAAAGAAGGGCAAGGTCACCGAACGCTTTCACGACATAATCGCAAAGGCACGCTCCCTTGGCGTAGGCAACTTCAATTTCAATAACGGACTTAAAAAGGTTTATATAGATCCAAGGGCAAAAATTCCATATGACCTTGATGACCTAAGAGAATTTACTCAGGTAAATGTTTGGTTTGCAAATGAGGAAAGCTCAGAAAAATTCAGCGAGTATATTGTAAAAGAGAATAGCGATGTGATTTGTGCGTACAGGAATGGTGGAAGCGTAGATATGCCACCAATTAACACCTCAAAGGTGACCGGCATATACGATTACGCCTCAATTCTTGGCGAAAGAGATATAGAAATATACACAGTTGGCGACAATTTGAATGATATACCAATGATAAAGGAATTTTGTGGCTTCGCAGTATCAAACGCTCACCCCAAGGTTAAGGCAGAAGCAAAGCACCAATGCAATCGTATCGCAGATATGATAGAGTTTATAATGGAGGAAAAATAAAATGAACGCAAGAGATAGATTTATAGAAATCTTTAAAACCAAAATCAAGAGAGATGGAGCAGATAAGCTACTTGAATATATAATCTCCTCTGACTTCTTTACAGCTCCTGCAAGTGCAAAGTATCATAGCTCCTACGAGGGAGGACTTCTTGACCACTCCCTTAATGTATATGATTGCCTATGTGCATACCTTGATAGAGATGTAGCAAGGACAAAATACAATCTCAACTACACTGAGGAAACAATTGCAATAGTTTCGCTCCTTCACGACCTTTGCAAGACTAATGTATACAAGGTAAGCAAGCGTAATGTTAAAAACAAGGAAACAGGCAAGTGGGAGGAGGTTGACTACTTCGAATTCGATGATAAGCTCCCCTACGGACACGGAGAGAAGAGCGTTTATATGATAACCCCATTTATGCGTCTTACCCGTGAGGAGGCATTTGCAATAAGATACCATATGGGCTTTTCGAGTGCGACAACCAATGTTGAAACAAACAATGTAAGCAAGGCGTTTGAGATGTTCCCACTCGCATTTGCACTCTCAACAGCCGATATGGAGGCTACATATTATCTCGAAGCAGAAAAGAAATAATTTTCAAAAAACTATTGACAACAAACAATCTTGGTAGTATAATTTACCCATAAGACAAACCGATGAGAAAGAATAGTAGCATAGCAGGCGATGTCAAAGAGAGATGCAGACGGTGAGATTGCATTACAAAGTGGCTTTGTGAATGGGCTTTCGAGGGCAGGGCTGAACCAAGTAGGTCTTGACGGATATGCACCGTTACAGGCATAGCATATTATAATGTATGTGAAAGAGATAAGAGAAATCTTAAATTTGGGTGGCACCACGGTTTATTCGTCCCAAGCATCGCAAGATGCTTGGGCTTTTTTATCCCTTATTTATCCCTTATCTTTTGGAAAGGAAAATTATGCTATACAAGCGATGGCGAGAGGGTAATTAGTAATCAACCCTTACACATCTAAACAAAAAAGGAGAAAATAAAAATGAAATTTAACGGAATTGATTTTGATACTTATTTTAACAACTATCCTGACAAAAACGGATATTTTGGAAAATACGGTGGAGTTTACATTGATGATAAGCTCAAAAACGCAATGGCAGAGATTACCGAGGCTTATTACTCAATCTGCCAATCAAGAAAGTTCATTGCAGAGCTTAGAAGAATAAGAAAGGAATTTCAAGGCAGACCAACCCCAATAACTCACCTTGAAAGGCTCTCGGACTCTCTCGGTGGCAAGGTTCAGCTTTACGCAAAGCGTGAGGACCTTAACCACTCAGGCGCACACAAGCTCAACCACTGTATGGGCGAGGCACTTTTGGCAAAGTATATGGGCAAGAAAAAGGTTATCGCTGAAACAGGAGCTGGTCAGCACGGCGTTGCTCTTGCTACTGCCGCAGCATACTTTGGACTAAAATGCGATATTTATATGGGCTCTGTTGACATAAAGAAGCAGGCTCCTAATGTAGCAAGAATGAAGATACTCGGTGCTAATGTTATTGAGGTAACACACGGACTTCAAACCCTTAAAGAGGCAGTTGATGCAGCCTTTGACGCATACAGTAAGGAATATAACGACGCAATTTATTGCATAGGCTCAGTTCTTGGCCCACACCCATTCCCAATGATGGTTCGTGACTTCCAAAGCGTTGTAGGAATTGAGGCAAGGGAGCAGTTTATCGAAATGACAGGTAACCTACCAACCTCTATCGTAGCATGCGTAGGTGGTGGCTCAAACGCAGCAGGACTTTTCGCAGGCTTTCTAAACGATCCTGTTGACATTTACGGCATTGAGCCTCTTGGTAGAGGACCAAAGCTTGGCGACCACGCTGCAAGCCTTAAATACGGCACAGAGGGCATTATGCACGGCTTTAACAGTATTATGTTGAAGGACGAAAATGGCGATCCTGCACCTGTATATTCAGTTGCAAGTGGACTTGATTACCCATCATCAGGACCAGAGCACGCATTCCTTCAAGAGATAGGCAGAGTTAAGTACGATGTAATCGACGATGAGGAAACAATCGATGCCTTCTATAAGCTATCACGCCTTGAAGGTATAATTCCCGCTATCGAAAGCTCACACGCAGTTGCATATGGTATGAAGCTTGCAAAGACAATGGATCACGGCTCCGTTCTTATCAACCTCTCAGGCAGAGGCGATAAGGATATGGACTACATAATCGAAAACTACGGAATACGCTAAAAAGCAAAGCAACCAAGACTCACTTGGTTGCTTTTTGCTTGATTTCTTTTCTTTATTTACATACTTGACAATATAATATAAATATGTTAAAATGTTAGTAAGGATTTTATGCAATATAGCATTTGCACTAAAAGGAGAAACTTATGAAAAGAAAGCTAATATCACTTTTTCTTGCGATATTTATGCTTACATTCGCAATTATGCCATACTCAGTAGGAGCAGGCGAAACAAATAACATTGCGGTTGAGAGCGTAGAAAAAGCAGCATCTCAATTGGTAGATGTAAAAATAACTGCAACGCAGGAAATTGATGTTAATACAGCGAAGATTGTGATTGATTACGATGACGCTCTTGAGCTTGTGTCAGTTACCAACGGAACACTTTTGCCACAAAATTATAGCCTTGGCGTTAATGAGCAGGATAGAGGAAGCTACACGCTTTTAGTAGGCGTTTCAAATCCTGAGAGCGATGTTTACCTTGCCGCAGGCGATGTAATCTGCACACTCAAATTCAAAACTCCATCTACTGAGGGAGCATATAATGTAACAGTAAATAGCACAAAAACTCAGCTTGTAAGTGCAAACGCAACTGTAACCCCTTGCATAGCAAAGGTAGGAACAATTACCGTAACAAAGGCACCTGATTGCTCAGCACACACCTTTGGTGCAGATGTAGTGGTTTCCCAAGCTGCAACATATTTTACAGGAGCATACTCATATAAGAGCTGTACAGCCTGTGGATATGTAGAAAGCACTATTACACCCCCAACCGCAACAAACATTCTCACTCCACTTGGAACTGCTATAAGATACGCAGGCAACCCCTCGGGAATTGGCGCACACTTTGGCGTTGATGTGGATGCTATTACAGCTATCGAGGCTCTTGGCTACAAGGTAGAGATTGGAATAGAGATTGAATACGGAAGCAGAACACAGGTAGATGTATTCTATGGTAGCGATGTTCCACCTGCAAACGCAACAAACTTTGCTGATGGTGTAATTTCATCAAGCATTGAGGGCATTCACACTCAGCAAGAGGGAACAATTTGTGGATATGTAAAGATAATGGATCCTGCAAAGGGTGGCTCGGGTAGATACGAGAGAGTATACACCCACCTAAACGGCGATAAGTATCTTTCAATAAAGGATATCGCATCTGTTCTTAACTTCAATAAGTACAGCCAAGCAAGTGCTGATTACCTCACCGCAGTTATGGCAGGCGAAACCTTCGAGGATAGAAACCTCAATCAATAATAGCTAACAAAAAAGAGATTTGCACTCGCAAATCTCTTTTTATTTTATTAACTAAATAGTGAGCCACCCTTGCTCACAGAGGTATATGTGCAGGGCACGGTTACGAGCGAGTAGCTAAGAATAATATGATTTCCAACAACATTGTAAAGTGCCTCTTGATAAAGGTCTGCCTGTGTTGCACTCTCGCTTACATATTTTTCAGCATATTCAAGAGCCTCCTGCTCGGTAGCAGAGCTAACAGTCATATATTCATTCTTATAAAGCTCAATAAGCTCGATTCTTGCAAGCTCAACATCTCGGCTTGAAACAGTAAGCCCGTGCACCTGAGCGTAGGCGTAATACGCCATCTCCGACTTCATAATCGAGCGAATATACTCATCAATAGTGTTGTAGCCATTGTATTTTGCGTACTGCTCAAGCGTTAATCCATACTGCGAATAAATCGCACCCGAGGATTGTTCAAGCAAAAACTGTGTTGACTTGTATTCTGCACTTGGATACGAAAGAACAACCGAGCCCTCTACAAGATAAGCAGTAAGCTCACCCTTAGCATAAGAGTCAATTACGCTCTTCTCAAACTCCTCAACAGAGGTAAAGTGCGCACCATAATTCGCTTGAATAAAGCTTAAATCATACTTAGGAGCGTCATACACGCTATTTATCTTAACCTCATATGCAAGCGTTTTTGTCCTAAGCTCCTCAATGTCATAATCGGCAGGAAAGGTTATTTTAAAGGTAACCATCTCGCCTACACGAGCATTGACAAGGTTTTTCTCAAAATCAGCTAAAAACGCTCTTGAACCAACATAAATTCTTGTAGAGGTGTCACTCGACTCCTCATCATCATATCGAACATAATTTCCGTCAGCATCAACCATAATCTCGCCATTTTCATCAGTTCGATAGCTTGCATAGGTAACATCTACAACATCACCCTCACGCACAGGTCTTGAAGCTATATCACAGCTAAAAACCGCCCTTTTTCCCGAATGAGGCGAAAGTGCATCATAAATCTCGGGATAGCTTTGTCTTAAATGCTCAAGCTCTTCAAGGCTTGGAATAATATAGTTAGAATTGGTGTATATCTCTCCACCAACTCTGCACGAAAGTAGCATTTGCTCAATACCTAAATTAAGCTCGCCAGAGCCAAGGCTCTCAATTCTAATAACCTCTTTTTCGTTAATGGTTACATAGTCATCACAGGTGTACCAAAGCTCACCAAGTGTACCAGAGCCACCGTCATCGACATACTCGTAAACAGTAATAATAGCGTCTACCGAGTCACCCACCTTAACAGAGCCAAGGTCCTTTGCCTTGCTTGCAATGTCGTTATCAATCTTTTTTTGAAGGGCATCAAGCTCAAAGGTTATTTGCTTTGCCCTTGTATCTGGAATGGTTATATAGCTTGAAAGGTTATCATAATCATATTTTTTACTTAAAACAACTGCACTACCATCATCGTCCCCCTTGTCCTTGCAGGCGAAAAGAGAAAGCAAAAGGCAGATACAGATAAGAAAAATTAAAGCTCTTTTCATAAGCTCTCCTTTAAAGAGTACATATTATATATATTGTATCACATTAAAGTCAGTTTGTAAATAACAACATAAAAAGTCGACTATCAAGGTCGGCTTTTTTTAGCTTCAATAGGTAATAAGCTTGTTTTCCCTTGAATAAATATGTATTAATGCTAAGGAAAGGAATTAAATAATGACAGATTATAAAAGGGGACTAACAAGCGAGGAGGTAGCAAGGTCACGAGAAAGGCACGGCTCAAACGAGATAGTAACGCAAAGCAGAGTAGGCTTTTTTCGCTCCTTTCTTTCAAACCTCTCCGATCCAATAATAAGAATACTAATAGTAGCAATTTTCATAAATATAATCTTTATGTTTCCAAAAATAAATTGGTTCGAGGTGGGCGGAATAGCAACATCTGTGCTGATTTCAACCCTTGTCTCCACCCTTTCGGAGTTTTCGAGTGGAAACGCCCTTGAACGCTTAAAAAACGAAACAAGTAGCACCCTGTGTAGAGTACGCCGAGAGGGAGAGCTAATAGAAATCCCAAGCACCGAGGTTGTTGTAGGGGATATAGTCGTGCTTAACGCAGGAGAGCGAGTTTACGCCGATATGAGGCTGATAGGCGGAGAGGTGTCACTTGATGAGTCCTCACTAACGGGCGAGAGTGCCGAGGTGAAAAAGCAGATAGGAGAAACAGCCCTTAGAGGTAGCCTTGTCCTTTCAGGCTATGCAGAGTGTCAAATCGAGGCAGTGGGTGAGCATACATATTACGGAGCAGTAGCCTCAGAGCTTAGCCAAAGCACACGCCCAAGTCCCTTAAAGCATAGACTTTCACGCCTCGCAAGGAGTATAAGCATAATCGGCTACATAGCCTCGGCACTAATAGCCCTTGCATATCTATTTAATGTCTTTTTTATAGATAGTAAAATGGTTATGAGCGAGGTGCTTATAAAGCTTAGCGACATAAGGCTCGTGCTATCAAGCCTTCTCAACGCTCTAACTCTTGCCGTATCAATAATTGTCGTAGCAGTTCCCGAGGGGCTTCCTATGATGATAACAGTCGTTCTTTGCTCAAAAATGAAGAGTATGATGAGCGATGGAGTGGTTGTAAGAAAGCTTGTTGGAATAGAAACCTCGGGTAGCTTAAATATTCTTTTCACCGATAAAACAGGAACAATAACCGAGGGCAGACTAAGACCAAAGGGCATATACCTTGCTGATGGTAGCAGATTTTTCTCACTAAGGGATATGAAGGGGTGCGAGGCGTATAAAAAGCACCTCACCCTGTGTGCAGGGTATTGTAATAGTGCCGAGTATAATGGCAGAGAGGCAATAGGCTCAGATGCTACCGATAGAGCGATTAGAGAGCTTGTAAAAAACGACCTTCCAAGGGCAACTCTAATATCAAAAGAGCCGTTTGATAGCACAAAAAAGTATATGCGTGTGAGGGTTAGAATAGATGGTGAGGAAAGACTTCTTATCAAGGGTGCACCCGAGGCTCTTGTCGATAAATGCACCACTTATCTAAGCAAAAATGGCGAGATGTGTCCGTTAAAGGCTAAGGAAAGCGTCTTAAAGCAGTTAAAGGAGCTGACCAGCTCATCATATCGAGTAGTGGCACTTGCAACGGGCAAGAGTGATAGTGAGCTAAGCCTCATAGGGCTTGTTGCAATTCGTGACAAAATTAGAAAGGACGCCCCCTCAGCAGTAAGAGAGGTCACCCAAGCGGGTGTTGGCGTGGTTATGATAACGGGAGATAACAAGGATACAGCCGAGGCAATAGCGAAGGAATGTGGAATTATCTCACCCTTGACAAAAAGAACACTCGTTTTAACCTCTGACACTCTTTCCAATATGACCGATAGCGAGATTGCACAGCTTTTGCCAAGCCTTGCAGTAGTCGCAAGAGCACTCCCAACCGATAAAAGCCGTCTTGTTAGAATAGCACAAGGCGAGGGACTTGTGGTTGGAATGACGGGTGATGGAATAAACGACGCATCGTCGTTAAAATCAGCAGATGTAGGCTTTGCAATGGGCTCAGGCACCGATGTTGCAAAGGAGGCAAGCGACATTGTAATCACCGATAATAGCCTTTCCTCAATAGTAAAGGCAATTCTTTATGGAAGAGCAATCTTTTCATCAATAAGAAAATTCATTCTCTTTCAGCTCACTATGAATTTAGGAGCAGTAGGCATTTCCCTCATAGGACCATTTATTGGTATTGATAGCCCCGTAACGGTTAGCCAAATGCTATGGGTAAATATCATTATGGATACCCTTGGAGCACTCGCATTTGCATCAGAGCCAGCCGAGGCAGAGCTTATGAAGGAAAAGCCGAAATCAAGAGATGAGCCACTCATATCAAGACCTATGCTAAGTCGAATTATAGCAACAGGTGTCTATATTCTTGCACTTAGCGTGTGGTTTTTAAAGAGCGATATGTCATCAATGCTCCTTTTGAAGGCAAGTGAGGAGTATATTCTTAGTGCCTTCTTCTGTATGTTCATATTTACAGGAATATTTGTAATGTTCACCTCACGAACGACAAGGATAAACCTGCTTTGCCACCTTGGAAAAAATAAATCCTTTATTTTCATAATGCTACTTATATCAATTGTGCAAATGGGGCTTGTATACATAGGCGGAGAGGTGTTTAGAGCAGTGCCACTTGCCCTACACGACCTAATTGTGGTTATTCTTGTGTCGTTTAGCGTTGTGGTGTTTGATTTTGTAAGGAAGCTTCTTGTCTCGCTTCGCATAAAGCGAAGGCAAGGTGAATAAAATAAAATGCACGAGGGAGAGGTAGTGCCCTCGTATTAAAATTGGAGGAAATAAAAATGCCTAATAATAAATACCTTCCCGAGGGCTCACTAATTGGAACAGCCGAAAATAACGAATACACATCAAGCCTTTATGGACTTGAAAAGGCAAGACAAGAGGGCAAAATCTTAGAGGGAATTGTATCAATGTGCGATAGCGATACATACACGCTCCATGTAGACCTTTGTGGTATAGACGGAATAATCGAAAGGAGTGAGGCTCTTTATGGCGAGGAGATAAAGGATATCGCAATAATAACCAGAGTAGGAAAGCCGGTTGCCTTTAAGGTGCTTCAGGTGGTTGCCTCATCAAGGGAGCGTCCCTATGTGATTCTCTCACGCAAGGAGGCTCAAAGAGAGTGTATGAGGGAATACCTTCTTGACCTAATCGCAGGCGATATAATCCCTGCAAGAGTGACACACCTTGAGCCCTTTGGAGCATTTGTCGATGTAGGCTGTGGAATCGCATCGCTTATGTCAGTTGATGCAATCTCAGTTTCAAGGATACCAAGTCCGGCAGAACGCTTTGCTTTAAGAGAGCAGATAAAGGTTGTTGTAAGAAGTATAGATTACGATACGGGAAGAATATATACCTCAACAAGAGAGCTGTTTGGCACTTGGGAGGAAAACGCCTCGAAATTTGCCGTAGGTCAAACCGTGTCAGGCATAATACGAAGCGTAGAGAGCTATGGAGTTTTTGTCGAGCTTGCACCAAACCTCGCAGGACTCGCAGAGCTAAGAGAGGGCGTGCAGGCAGGGCAGAGCTGTGCCGTATATATAAAGAGCATCGTTCCCGAGAAAATGAAAATCAAGCTCGTTATAATCGACTCCTACGACTCTGTCACCCCACGCAAGAGACCAGAGTATTTTGTCGACACAAATAAGGTCGAGCACATAAGCTATTGGAAATACTCCCCCGACTCGTGCGACAGAATAATAGAAAGCGTTTTCTAAACAAAAAAAGACGGATTTAATCCGTCTTTTTTATTATTCCTCATCAGGTGTGCCGCTTGAAGCACCATCATCGGTTATAGGCTCCTTAGTGGAGTCCTCGGCATTTTCTGCCTCATCATATAGAGAGGTCGAGCCGGTATCAAGCATAAAGCTTTCAACCTTAGGCACTCTTCTTTCAATATCAACCACCTTTAATTCAAACCAGAAGGTGCTACCCTCACCAACCTCACTTGAAACACCAAAGCGAGAGTTATGAAGAAGTAGAATATTTTTAACAATTGAAAGACCAAGACCTGTGCCTATTTTAGCCCTTGTGTGAACCTTGTCAACCTTAAAATATCTGTCCCAAATAAGAGGTAAATCCTCATCGCTTATACCAACACCCGTGTCAGTTACTGAAATTCTAACAACATCATCAGTAAGCGATTGTGTAACACGCACACGCTTGTCAGGACCTGTGTAGTTAATTGCATTGTTTATAAGATTATATACAACCTGAAGAATACGCACCTCATCAGCCATAACAAAGACATCCTCTCTTTGGTCAAAGGTAACAATATAACCATTATGAGAGATAAGATGCTCATATCTTTCGATTGATTTTCTAACAATATCAGTAAGGTTTATTTTTTGAAGCTCAAGCTTTTGTGTTCCCGATTGTAGCTTGGAAACATTGAGTAGATCGTTAACAAGAGAGGAGAGGCGTGCAGTTTCATCTATGATAACCTGCATATTCTCGGGAGTGTTCTCACCAGGCAAGTCACGCATAACCTCACTATAACCCGAAATCATCGTAAGAGGAGTTCTAAGGTCGTGAGAAATGTTAGCGATAAGATCCTTTTGAAGCTTGTCAAGCTTAGAAAGCTCGGACACGGCATAGTTAAGCGTCTTAGCAAGCTCAATCGACTCAATCGTTCCCTTTTCCTCAAAGCGAACCTCGTAATTTCCACGAGCAAGCTCCTTTGCCTTGTTATTTATATCAATGATAGGAGCGGACATATGCTTAGATACAAAGTACGCCACAATAAACGCCGCAAAAATCATAAAAATTGATATAACAACAAGCTGAGCACGAATTGTTCTTACAGTTGAATCAATCGGCTGAATAGAGGAGTTGAAAATGATAAGCATTGTTTCACCCTGCGCATTAGTAGTGGTAGCAACGCTTATGATATGGTCATTTTCAAGCTTGGGCACATTGCCCTTAAAATTATCGGGATTAAAATTAGGATTGTCCACCTTATCCTTTTCGATAATTTCTACATAATAGCCATCGTTCTGCTCGGCACGAGAGAACCAATTCTTGTATAAGTCACCATTGTAGCTTATCGAATGTAGAAAGCAGTCAAACTCGTCATTGTGAACATCACACCCATCAATTACAATAAAGCCCTTAGAGGCGTTTACAACCTTTATACAGGCATTATGATAATCGGATAGGTTAGACACAAGAGAGCCAATATCCCCATTGTCAATGTTTTCGCTAATATCATTACTCGCTTGATAAGAGGCGAACTTCTTTACATACTCGTAAAACTTAGATAAGAATACAGTTTGCGTAAGCCATAGAATTATGAGCATAAGCAAAATTAGCGAAAGCATTGCTATAAATATCTTAGCACCAATTGTGCCAAAGGCAGATTTTCTTCTTATTTTACTCATTCTTTATACTCAAAGCGATAACCGACGCCACGGATAGTAACAATAAAATCAGCGTATTGACCAAGGCTCTTGCGAAGAATTTTGATATGTGTATCAAGGGTTCTATCATCGCCAAAGAAATCGTAGCCCCAAACATCGGACAAAAGCTTGTCACGAGTAAGAGCGATATTCTTATTTCTAAGCATATAGAAGAAAAGGTCGTATTCCTTGGGTGACATATCTACTCTTTGACCATCGACATAAACAATTCTTGCAGTGAAATCTACAACAAGACCGCCCTCAGCCATGCTCAAAACCTCGTTTGTAGGCTCAGCGGGCTTTTCGTTAGCCCTTGAACGCTTCAAAATAGCGTCAACTCTAAGCATAAGCTCCTTTGGAGAGAAGGGCTTTATAACATAATCATCAATGCCAATCTCAAAGCCATTTATCTTGTCGTATTCCTCGCCCCTTGCAGAGAGCATAATGATAGGAACATTAGAAAACTTTCTAATCTCACGACAAGCAGAAAAGCCGTCAAGCTCTGGCATCATAATATCCATAATAACTATGTCATAATGGTTGCTTTTAAGCTCCATAAGAGCCTCCATACCATTAGATGCCTCTGTGACAGAGTGACCTTCAAATTCTGCATATTTACGAATGAGCTTTCTAATCATTTCCTCATCGTCTGTAATAAGTATATTATACATAAATATATCACCTCATAAAAATAATATCATACAATATGTAAAATGTCAAGCGTGATAGGGAGAAAATGCGGCACTTGAAGGGGTGCCGCATTGGTGGTGACTGCTGAGCAGTCTATATAAAAAGGAGAGAGATAATGCAAATTAAGGCTTTTGATATACGGTAAGGGTTACATCTAAGAACTCATTACCACGCCTAATTGAGGCTGTAATGGTGTCACCAGGGCGAAGAGCTCTCAAAACCTCTCTAACGCCTTGAACCGATGAAATATCAACGCCATTAAGGGAAAGAATAACATCCATCTTTTGAAGAACGGAATCGTTATAGCCCTTTTCAAGGTCATGAACATAAACATAAGGAGCGGAGAAGGAATCCTGAGCCTCAGCAACAGTAATTCCAAGGAATGAGCCTGCAATTAGATACTCAACAATTTCCTTAGCGTCATTTGAAGGGATAGCAAAGCCAATTCCCTCAACGCCCTCGCCAATCGACTTAGCGTTTATTATACCTACAAGCTGTCCCTTCATATTGAAAAGACCACCACCCGAGTTGCCTTGATTTATAGCCGCATTTGTTTGAAGAAGATTGAAGGTTGTTCCATCAATCACAACCTCACGGTCAAGTGCGCTAATTATACCATTTGTGCAGGTTCCACCAAGCTCGCCGAGAGGATTACCAATAGCGATTACCTCTTGACCGAGAATAAGATTGTCGGAGTTGCCGAAATTTACTCCCGTGAGCTTGTCGGTTGTGTTAACCATAAGAACTGCAATGTCACCAAAGGCGTCAGTGCCACGAACAGTAGTTACAGGATACTCCTTGCCATCAGTTGTTGTAATTGTTATTTTGTCGGATACTACACCAGTAGAGCTTTCTACAACATGTGCATTTGTAACCACATAGTAGCCACCATCAACACCGTCTATCTTGTATGAGCCAATGATAACTCCGCTACCAGCACTCTCGCTAACCACCGTTCCGTGGTCGGAGATTTGAGTTCTTATCTCAACAACGCTATCCTTTACCGCATATATTACCTCTGAATATGTCTTATATTCGGTAACACCATCAGGCGAGGGTGTTGTCGCAGAGGGATTGACGGGTGTAGAGTTGCTTGTTGGAGTAGAGAATATCATACTATCAATATTCTGCTTGTTTATGTTACTTGTTGAAACCTTTCCAACAAGAATAAATCCAAAAATAGATGTCAAAAGGATTAAAATTCCAAAAAAGACACAAACCAAGATAATAGCGATATTGCTTGATTTTTGCTTTTGTGGCTGTGGATAATATGGATTATAGCCATATCCTAAGCCGTTATTATTGTCATCTTGTGGAAAATTGTTATATATAAAGTCTGCCACGAGCTATACTCCTTTCACCTTACTGATATTATTTTACAATACGAATGTGACAGTTTTTTGAAGATTGAGAAAAAATTAAATGAAAATCACAAAAAAATCTTGCATTTTTTATAATATTATGATAGAATAGCGAATGTAAATGCGATGAAAAAGCTTGCTTTGACAAAAAATCAATATGCAGAGAGGTGCTCCGAGGCTGTAAGAGTGCTTGTTGATATGTCAAATGCGTTTCTCTTTGGAGCAGGTCTGCTGAACCATATGTAGGCAGGCACGGGTGTCCCGTTATAGACGAAGGAAGTGCTTGCTTCTAAGGGCCTTATGGCTGAAAATGGGTGGTACCACGACTTTGCTCGTCCCTGTCTTTATGGCAGGGCGATTTTTGTTTTCACCCACACAATGTTGAAAAAATGTAAATATAGAGAGGAAATCAAAATGAAAGAAAAACTTGAAGCGTTGCTCCGTGATGGAGTAGCAAAAATCCAAGCAACGCAGAGCGAGCTTGCTTTGCAGGAGGTAAAGGCAGAGCTTCTTGGAAAGCAGGGTAGCGTTACCGAGCTTCTTAAAGAAATTCCAAAGCTCGATGTTTCCCTTCGCCCCGAGGCAGGAAAGGCGATAAACAGAGTAAAGGAGCTTCTTACCGAGCAAATTGAGACACGCAGAGAGGAGCTTAAATTAAAGGCATCAGAGATAGCTCCCGACTTTGACTGCACACTCCCAGGCATTGAGCCAAAAATCGGTGGACTTCACCCAATAACCCAAATGTGCTATGACCTAAACGATGCATTCCGTTCAATGGGCTTTGAGGTGTTTAGTGGTCCTGAAATCACAAGCGAATATTATGCCTTCGATAACCTAAATTTCCCACCAAACCACCCTGCAAGAGAGAGCATGGATACCTATTGGCTTGAGGGACACGATAGCGGAGAGGCAAACGAAAAGCTTTGTCTTCGTCCTCACCTAACAGGCGATAGCGTTCGCTATATGCAGACACATAAGCCACCATATCGCTTTGTATACCCAGGTAGAGTTTATAGAAATGAAACAACTGATGCCCGTCACGAGCGTGCATTCTTCCAATACGAGGCTCTTATCGTGGATAAGGACTTTACCTACACAGCAGGAAAGGTAATGATTAAGAGCATTCTTTCAAAGGTGTTTGGTAGAGATGTGCCAGTAAGAATGAGAGCAGGCTTCTTCCCATTTGTTGAGCCAGGCTTTGAAATTGATATGGGCTGTCTTGTATGTAATGGTAAGGGCTGTAGCGTTTGCAAGCATGTAGGCTGGATTGAAATTATGCCAGGTGGCACACCACATCCAAATGTACTTCGTGCAGCAGGGCTTGATCCCGATGAATATACAGGCTTCTATGTAAACATAGGACTTGATAGACTTGTAATGATGCGTTATGGTGTTGATGATGTTCGTCTTTTCCATAGCACCGACCTTCGCTTCTTGAAGCAGTTCCGTTAAGAGGGGGTAAGAAAATGAAACTTTCATTAAATTGGATAAAGGATTATGTAAAGCTTCCTGAGGATATGGACCTTTCAAGGCTCGCTTACGACCTTACAATGTCAACAGTTGAGGTTGAGGGAGCAGAAAGCCTTGCAGAACGCTTTGATAAAATAGTAGTAGGAGAAATACAGGATGTTATCCCACACCCCAACGCTGATAAGCTCCGTGTTTGTAAGGTAGATATTGGCGATGGCGAAATAAAGGATATCGTTTGTGGTGGTAGTAACCTTGCACAGGGTATGAAGGTAGTAGTTGCTTGCCCTGGTGCTATGGTTCGCTGGCACGGAGAGGGTGAGCCTGTCGAGATTAAGAACGCAAAGCTTCGTGGAGTTGCAAGCTTCGGTATGATTTGTGCATCTGTCGAGGTAGGACTTGCAGACCTTTTCCCCGTAAACGATGACCACGAGATTATGGATATAACCTCGTTCGATTGCAAGGCAGGAGATTCACTTGCACAAGCACTTGGACTTGATGATATCATTCTCGAAATAGATAACAAATCAATGACAAACCGCCCCGACCTTTGGGGACACTACGGTATAGCAAGAGAAATTGCCGCACTTTACGACCTTGAGCTTGTAGACCTCGGCAAATATACTCCCGACTCCTGCGAGGAGTACGATGTAAGAATAATGGATGAGCAAAGATGCCCACGCTACATTGGAGCACGCATCGAGGGACTTGATGTAAAGGCATCACCATTTGAAATGCAAAGCCGTATTTGGAGAGTAGGAATGCGTCCTATAAACGCCCTTGTAGACATTACAAACTATGTAATGCTCGCCACAGGTCAGCCTACACACGCATTTGACTCCAATCACATAAAGAACCACATTGAAATCCGTCGTGCAGGCGAGGGAGAAAAGCTTCTTCTACTTAACGACAAGACCTTAGAGCTTTCAAGCGACGACCTTGTAATCGCTGATAGCGAGGGAGCAGTAGCACTCGCAGGCGTTATGGGTGGAGCAAAGGATTCAATCCTTCCCGAAACAACAAGCGTTATCTTGGAGGTTGCTAACTTCGAGTCCCGTGGAGTTCGTAGAACCGCACTTCGCTACGACAATCGTACAGAGGCGTCCTCTCGCTACGAGAAGGCAATTGATCCTGAGCGTTGCGACCAAGCACTCTCACTCGCTATGAAGCTTTTTGCAGAGCTTTACCCTGAAATGAAGGTGACAGCATTTAGCGACAAATATCCAACTAAGCTTGAAAGAAAACAAATCGATGTTGATTTCGATTGGCTTGATCGCCGTCTTGGTAAGCGTATCCCACAGGAGGTTGTTGCTAAAAAGCTCGGTACAATGGGCTATGAGGTAACCTTTACCGAAAAGGGAATGCACATAGTAGTTCCATCATGGCGCTCAACAGGAGATGTGTCGATAAAAGCCGATATTATGGAAGAGGTAGCTCGTATGTACGGCTACGAAAACTTCGAGGCTACAACAATCACCACATCCTTTGACGGTGCTATAAATCAACTCGAGGTTGACCTCGTACGCAGAATAAAGGAATACCTTGCATTCCGTTGCAATATGCAGGAGATTTTCACATATCCTTGGATGAGCGATGAGTTTGTAAACGCACTTTTCCCAACCACAGAGGGAATTTTGGCACTTGCAACCCCACCATCACCAACTGAGAGATATGTTCGCTCCTCACTTCTTCCAAACATTTGTAAGGCTATTGTAAAGAACGAGCGTAACTTTGATGAGTTCGACATATTCGAGGAGGCTCAAATATTCCTCGATAGCGACTACACCTCTAACTACAAGGGCGAGAGCCTTCCTGCTCAAAGAAAGCACCTTGGCTGTGCCTTCGTAGGCTCAGGTGATAAAATTTCCGAGCTTTATCGCCACGCAAAGGGCGTTATCGAAATGATGCCTCGCTATACACATATGGACGGCTTCACCTTCGAAAAGAACGAAAAGCCATATTGGGCAGATGAGGTTGTATGGCAAAACATTTACCTTAACGGCAAGAAAATAGGCGATATCGCACTTCTTTCAAAGAAATCAGCACTTGCTTGTGGAATAAAGGTGCTCTCAGCAATTCTTGTAGAGCTTGATATGGATTCACTTGTACCATTCAAGTCAAGAACAAATCGCTACGAAAGACTTCCCGAGTTCCCAACAAACGAGTATGATGTATCCTTCCTCATTGATTCAATGGTTAAGTGGAGCGAAATCTACAACGCCATTATGGCAAAGAAGAACGAGCTTTTGCAGGATGCACGCTTCGTAGATGAATACAAGGGTAAGCAAATCCCCGAGGGCAAAAAGTCAATCACAGTTCGACTTGTTATAGGCTCAAAGGAGAAGACACTTACGGGTGATGAAATCGAGGCAGTTGCAAAGAGCGTTGTAAAGAAGCTCTCTAAGACCATCGGCGCAGATTCAAGATACTAAAAATTAAAAGGGCTATCTTATAGATAGTCCTTTTTCGATTGACATATTGACGCTATTATGGTACAATAAAGTAGATAAAACCAAAGGAGTTATATATGAGCAGAGTAAAATATATAGATCCAATGATAGGAACAGTTGGCGATGAGCAGCAAAGTAGCTTTCATGGTGGAGGAAAGACACACCCAGGGGCAACTCTGCCAGGTGGAATGGTTCAGCTTTCACCCGACACCACAACAAGTGGAGATAACGGAACGGGCTATAACTATTGCCAAGGCACAATAGAGGGATTCAGCTTTAACCATATGAGCGGTATTGGCTGGTATGGCGACCTTGGAAATTTGCAAATAATGCCTGTTGTTGGCAAAACTGACCTAAGAAGTGGCTCTAATGCCGAAATTCCATTTTTGAAGGGGACAAGTGGCTGGAAATCGCCATTTTCTCACGAAAGAGAGCACGCAGAGGCGGGCTATTATTCCGTCGTTCTTGATAGATATAATATCCTTGTCGAGGCGAGTGCTACAATGCACGCAGGCATTTTGTCAATAGCCTATCCCAAGGGAAGCGACGCAGGTGTTCTTTTCAATTTTTCAAGAAGAATAGCAGGCAAGGCAGATTTTCAAAGCATACAAATAGTCAACAATACCCGTATAGAGGGCGTTATAAATTGTACCCCTAAGGGTGGTGGCTTTGGCAGAGGAGCGGGAAATATAGGCTATGATTTGTACTTCGTGTGCGAGCTTTCTGCCCCTGCTACAAGCCTACGCTTTTTCTCAAACGAGGAATATGTAGAGGGCGATATACGCTCATTTTCGGGCGAGGATGTTGGGCTTGACGCTCGCTTTAATGTCGAAAATGGTGAGCCTATAACCATTAAATGTGCCATTTCCTATACCGATATGGACGGAGCAAAAGCCAATTTTGAGGCAGAATGTGTCGGTGCTTCGCTCAAAAGCGTAAGAGAAAACGCCACTAAGGCTTGGGAAAGGGCGCTTGAATGTATAGAGGTTGAGGGCGAGGACGAGATTGACCTGACGCTCTTTCATACCTGCCTATATCACGCCCTGCTTGATCCAAGAACCTCAATGGATGTAAACGGCAAGAGCTGTGTCCAAAATAATGAGGCTTGCAAAGCAGACTATACCCATCGCACAATGTTTAGTGGTTGGGATGTTTATAGGAGCGAGATGCCACTTTTGACAATAATTCGCCCCGATATCATAAATGATGAAATTAATTCGCTTTTGAGTATTGCCAAGGCAAATAATTCCTCACTTCCAAGATGGGAGCTTATGGGAATTGACTCGGGCTGTATGGTTGGCGATCCTGGACTTTTAGTGCTCGCAGATGCATATGTGAAGGGGATAAGAGACTATGATGTCGAAAACGCATATAAAATATGCTTAGCCTCGGCAAGGGGTGCTACCGAGCTTGACGGCAAGCCATTTCACTCACTCCACCCATCATATAAGCAATATGTAGAGGACGCCTATGTCCCATACTCCCTTAGCTCAACGCTGGAGCTTTTGCTCGCAAGCTACGCTATGTATAGGCTTGCAGACGCTATGAATAAGCCAAGCGACGCAGAGCACTTTTTGAATAGAGCTAAGCGTTATGCCGATAGCTTTAACCCCGAAACAGGCTTTATGGCTCCACGAGATGAAAACGGAGACTTCCAAGCCATAAGGGATAGATACGACACACTCGGCTGTGTAGAAAGCAATATTTTTCAGCAATCGTGGTTCGTTCCATACGATATAGAGGGCGTGCTTTCGCTCTTTGGCAGAGAAAGAGCAATTTCGCTACTCGAAGAGCTTTTCGAGGGAGCAAACCTTAGTGCCCTTTGGAATGAGAATTATAACCACTCAAACGAGCCCTGTCATAACCTAACCCACTATTTTAGCGTCCTTGGGCTTGAAAAGAGAACACAATATTGGACACGCCGTGTTCAAAAGGAAGCATATAGACTTGGAGCATTTGGCTTTTGTGGCAACGAGGATGTCGGTCAGCTTTCAGCGTGGTATGTCCTATCTGCAATAGGCATAGCTCAGCTCTGCCCAGCAAAAAAGGAGCTGTATATAAACACTCCTCTCTTTAAAAAAGCAAAAATCACTCTTTCACCAAAATATCACTCCTGCACGCTTGACACCAAATTCTTAGTGACCTGCGACAAGGACCCATTGACCTATCCCTATATAGAGAAGGCGTATTTAAATGGTAAAGAGCTCAATAGACCATACATTACCTATGATGAGCTAACAAGTGGAGGAGAGCTACATTTTGTCCTAACAGAGGAATGTGAACAGTAGGTGAGGAAAAGCGGAAAATTTATATATACTTGACAAAGGTATTGATTTTAACCTTAAAATATGGTAAAGTATAAAATAGGAAAATATGTTTACATCTCATTAAGGAGAAAAAATGTTAGGAAACAATTCTATGTATGTGAGCTTTAAATGCACAAAGTGCTCGGCTACCTTTACGGATGAAATTAATGGTATAGTTCTTTGTCCCGAGTGTGGAAGCGTGCTCCCACTCCCCCCAACACTAACCGATGACCAAAAGGAAAAGATATACAACGAGGCACTTATTGTATCAAATAGAGCAAGGCGTAGCGAAAATCTTCAAGACATAGTGTCCATCTTTGAGCAGCTTGGCGATTATGAGGACTCTGCACATCAGGCAGAGCGTTGCAGAAAGATGCTAAACGACGCTAAGAAGGACGAAAAATTCGCTCTTGCAATTCATAAAATGGAGCTTGAAACCATTCGTGGATATAGAGAGGCAATTGCACTTTTCGAGGAGCTCGAGGAGTGGAAGGGCGCTTCATTCAAGCTTGAGGAATGTAAGGCAAAGCTTCAAACCCTACTTGAAAAGCGTGAAAAGCACAAGGATATTGCCGTAAAGATAACAATGATAGGCTGTGCAGTGCTTATAGCACTCACTCTCATCATTTGGGCAGTAATTCAATTCTTAGTTCCAGCTATAAGATACGCTTGGGCACTTGATAAAATTGAGGATGGCGAGTTCGATAAGGGCTACGCAACCCTTGAGGACCTCGGTGATTACAAGGAAGCAAAAACAGAGCTTAAAAAGAGCAAATACAACAGAGCACTCCTCTACGAAACAGAGGGCAATCTAATACTCGCTTGCGACTTTTATGACCAAGCGGTAGGATACAGTGACGCTCATACAAGGCTTTATAATGTCTGCACCAAGCTCACCTTGAAGGAACAGCTATCCGTGCTTGATATTGGAAGCACGGTTGTATTTGGAAGATATGATCAGGACCCTGCCACTGAGGGTAACGAGCCTCTTGAATGGATAATTGTTGACAAAAAGGGCGACGAGGCACTCATAGTTAGTAAAAATGCTATCGAGGGCACACCATTTTCAACCACCCCAACGGTTTGGAGTGGAAGCGAGCTTTGCAATTGGCTCAATAGCTATTTCTATAAAAATTATTTCACATCAAGTGAAAGAGTAAGCATAGTACAAAAGCTTATCTCAACAAGATATATCGACCAAGCAACAGGCGAGAATAAGGTTGACCTTGCAAATAACTATCTCTTCCTTCTTAGCGATGTCGAGGCAGAGAGCTACTTTAAAACCAAGGACGACAGATGCGCACCTGCAACAAAGAGCATAATTCAAAAGAATGTTACCTTTGAAAACCGTCTCCCAATCAACGATGGCAACGGCTGTGCTCACTATTGGCTTAGAACAATAGCACTTGACGGAAGCGTTATGTATGTAAACGGCTCAGGTGGAGTTAACCGTGATGGTAAGGCAGGCGAGAACATAATGGGTGTTCGCCCTGCTATGTGGGTAAAAGGCTAATAAAAAACAAAACGCACTCAAACGAGTGCGTTTTTTTATTTTGAGCTATTGTAAATTTCCTTCAAAAGAGCGATTTCTCTTGCATATCCGTCAAGCTCGTTAGGAGTTTCAAGACAAATAGGAAGAGAAGCGATAATAGGATTGGTTATAATCCTTGTAATGCCGTCAAGAGATAGGCTTCCATCACCGATTTTCTCGTGACGGTCCTTTTTTGCTCCAAGAGGGTTTTTACTATCGTTTAGGTGAATTGCCTTTAACCTATCAAGACCAATCACCCTGTCAAATTCATCAAGCACCGCCTGAGGATTGCTTGCTATATCATAGCCTGCATCGCTTACATGGCAGGTATCAAGACAAACTCCAAGATGCGAGGAATCCTCAACAAGGTCAATAATTTGGCGTATTTCCTCAAAGCTACGACCAATCTCCGAGCCCTTTCCTGCCATTGTTTCAATAAGCACAGTGGTCTTGCTTGCGTGCTTTAAAATGGCATTTAAGGTATCCGCAGTTTTCCTTATACCAACCTCAGCCCCCTGCGATACATGTGAGCCGGGGTGGAAATTGTAAAGAGCACCAGGGAGCTTTTCAAGCAGAGTAACCTCTTTAACCATAGTTTCCTTGGTGTATTCACGAATGCTCTCATCAGCAGCACACGGATTAAAGGTGTAAGGAGCGTGTGCAATGATAGGAGCAAAATCATTTTCAATAAGAAGCCTTGATAGAGCCTCAAGCTCACTATCACTTGGAGTCTTAGACGCTCCACCACGAGGGTTTCTTGTAAAGAATTGGAAGGTTTTTGCCCCTATTGAAAGAGCAACCTTGCCCATATTCAGCCAGCCCCCCGAAACAGAGAGGTGGCAACCTATTTTAAGCTCATTCATAGAAAAATCCTTAAATTACAAAATCAAATTCAAAATCGTACATTGAAACAGTGTCGCCGTCCTGACAGCCAGCCTCACGGAGCTTGTCAATTACGCCACTCTTAATAAGCACTCTTTGGAAGAAGCCAAGAGAATCTCTATCATAGAAGTTAACCTGACCAACAAGATTGTAAAGCCACTCGCCCTCAACAACATAAGTGCCCTTGGAGTCCTTGGTAATAGTAATCTCGTGGTCACCCTCAATAGACATAAGCTTGTCCTCGGGAGTGTAATCAGCCTCGAAAATTGTAAGAGGTGGAAGCTGATCAAGCTTCCTTGAAACAAGAGAAATAAGCTCATCAGTATTTTCACCGGTATAAGCAGAAATATAGATAAGCTCCCAACCGTTTTGCCTTACATAAGCCTCAAATTCATTGACATCAAATGCCTCTTTGTCAATTGAATCCACCTTATTAGCGACAATTATACGAGGTCTTGTAGCAAGCTCCTCGGAGAACTTTTTTAGCTCGGTATCAATCGTTATAATATCATCAATTGGATTTCTGCCCTCAATACAGGACACATCAACCAATTGAAGGAGCAGTCTACAACGCTCAATGTGTCTTAAAAATGCGTGACCAAGACCAAGTCCGTCGCTTGCACCCTCAATAAGACCAGGAATATCAGCCATAACAAAGCCCTTGCCCTCACGAACTCTTACAACGCCAAGATTTGGAGAAAGAGTAGTGAAGTGGTAGTCGGCAATCTTAGGACGAGCATCACTAACTGCTGCAAGAAGTGAGGATTTACCTGCACTTGGCAAGCCAACAAGACCAACATCTGCAAGCATCTTTAATTCGAGCGAAAGCTCCCATTCCTGACCTTTAGTGCCGCTTTTTGCAAACATAGGAATTTGTCGTGTAGGAGTTGCAAAGTGTCTGTTTCCCCAGCCACCTCTGCCACCCTTTGCGCAGATCCAGTCCTCGCACTCTGACATATCCTTCAATATTTTTCCTGTTGCGACATCTCTAATAATTGTTCCCTCTGGAACCTTTATAATAATATCCTCGCCATTTTTTCCGTGGAACTTAGAGCCACCGCCGTCGCTTCCATTTTCTGCGACAAATTTTCTTTTGTACCTAAAAGCTAAAAGAGTGTTTGTACCCTTGTCAATGGTAAATATAACATTACCACCGTGACCACCATCGCCACCGTCAGGGCCACCCTTAGCAACATACTTTTCACGCCTAAACGAAACACAGCCATTACCGCCGTTTCCCGCCTTGACATATATTTGAACCTTATCAATAAACATTAAAAATCACCACCTTGTGTCATTCCTCGCTTTTAATAACGGGATCTAATTCATTACTCTTAATGCCCTCGATTTCGCTCTCCTCATCAATAGACTCATTCTTTTTCTTGCCTCGTTTACGAGGGGAGTGAACATACTTTCTTGTAGGAACATAGCTTTGAGCAGCGTCCTTGTCAAGCTCAATATCAATGCTTGCGGTGAGATAATCAGTAGTGTGATTAAGCTTCAAGGCATTAAATACCTCACGCTCTATTTTTATATAAGCGTAGGTAAGTGCAAGACAAATAGCCACAAGTGCAATGATTGTTGGATCCTCAAAGGCGTTAGAATAAATACCCGAGGCAAAAATGCCAAACGCACCAACAAAGCCTGCAATAGCGTTAATTCTGTGGAGCCTGTTGCTTGTTTTTGCACAATAGGACAAAATAACTCTAAGCATTACAATAATTACACCAACAAGGAGAATAGTGCCAACAATTCCACAGCTCATAGTGAAGCGTAGATATAGGTTTTCAATAGGCATATCCTTGCCAGTCAATTGCGTGAGTGCAAGAGAGAGCGAGGTGTCCCCAAGACCTATTCCAAACGGATGGTGCTTAATAACCTCTACAAACGACGCCCAAGCCTCAGCACGATATGCATCGTTTAGAGTAGGGGTAGCAAATAGAGCGAAAAATCTTTCAAGCATTTGCGTAGGTAGAGCAAAGTGTAGAATTGTGCCTGCTATAAAGCATGCCAAAATAAAGTACACAGAGTTACGATTGAAAATCAAAAGCATAAAGATAAGCATTGCAATAGCACCAATAAATCCAACCTTTGAGAAGGTAAGCACTAATGCAACGATATTTATAAGTGAACAAATTGCACCAATTGCTCGTATGTTAGCACTCTTTCCCGATAGAATAAAGAGCAAAAGGAACGAAAGACTCGCTATAACATAAAGAGCAAAGGAGTCGGGGTCTGAAAATGTAGAGCTTGCTCTTTGATGAACAACAGCAAACGCTTCCATTTTATCCCATACAATGTCGAATTTTCCAAGAACAAATTGAACAATACCAATAGCAGACGCAAGAGTAGAGGAAATAGCAAAGGCGAGAACACAACGCCTGTACCATTCCTTTGAGCGTACAAGATTGGATATTACAAAAAACATAGAAAGCAGGAATATTGAAATCAACATTCTTCTTGAAGAGGATGCAATATCATACGACATAAATCCGCCATAAACAACCACAAGGCTGATTATAAGCATCCAAAGATCGGCATATTCAAACTTAAATGTGCGTCTGCCCGAAATGCACTTTATGATATAGCAAAGCGTAACATAAAGACCAAGTCCAGACATTACGCCAACCGATGAGAAGGGAAGGGAAAGTATCATAAGAACAATTCCTACCTCAGGGGTTATAAGCACATTATAGGCAAGAAAAATAAGAGTAATTAACGCCAAAAGCCCGAGAGGGGTAAGAAAATAAGAGATCGCACCAAGAACAAGTCCACAAAGAAGAGCAATACTCGATGAGGAGTGAGGCTCATCATCTGCGGTGTATCTATATGGCTCATCACTTATTCCAAGGAAATTGAACAAAATCGAGCTAAAAAGCTTCCACTCAAATAAAATTCGAGCAATTGATTTTTTTGAAAAGAGCATGGGCAATGCGACAACTGCTATAACAATACTGGTTATGAGCGAGGATAGAGACCAGCTCAAAACAGGAATATAATCCTGTACGAAGAATAAAGCACCACTTATAAGTGCCATTGTAAAAAGAACTAAGCCGTAGTCACGCACACTAACAGTCAAAAGGAACTGCTGAATTTTTGGAACAACCTTAACCAAGGGATTGTTTTCCATAGCACGAGCAATGGTTCTTTTTGTACGCTTTTGAGAGTTTGGCCTTTTTAGCCTTTTTATTCCACGCCTAAAAGCGTCGTTTGTTGTATCGTATGAGGTTAGATAGCGTCCCAAAAAGAAGCTCTTAAGCTTTGAAACTATCCAGCCACTAAATTTTGATAAAACAGACTCTCTATATTGAGTTTTTTGTTGCTTGTTTTCCATATTACTCCAATAAATTATTATTTCTTAGCTCGCTTTTCCTTTGGTGGATGAGCCTCAATATATGCTTGATAAAGGTCGGGGCGACGCTCCTTGGTTAATTCAAGAGAGCGTTCAAGACGCCACGCATCAATATTTGCATGATGCCCAGAAAGAAGCACCTCGGGCACCTCCTTGCCCTTAAAAACGGCAGGGCGTGTGTATTGAGGATATTCTAAAAGCCCAGAGGCAATGCTCTCATCCTCGTAGCATATTTCATCTGATAGAACTCCGTCAATCAAGCGAGAAACAGCATCTACTAAAATGCAAGCAGGAAGCTCTCCACCGGTCAAAATGTAATCACCAATAGAAATCTCCTCATCAACAATTTCATCAATAACACGCTGGTCAATGCCCTCGTAGTGACCACATAAAATGGTCAAATTATCATATTCTGCAAGCTCCTTAGCGATAGAGTGGTTGAAAATACGCCCTCTTGGTGACATATAAATAACCTTGCTCTTGCCCTCGCCACGCATAGCAGATACAGCCTCAAAGCAATCGCAAATAGGCTGAGTAGCCATAAGCATACCCTTGCCACCGCCATATGGTGTGTCATCAACCTTTCTATGCTTGTTGGTTGTATAATCTCTTATATTGTGTGTAAAAACGGATATTATTCCGCTTTTCTGCGCCCTACCAATAATGCTCTCGCCAAGAACAGCATCAATTTGCTCAGGGAACAGCGTTAATATATCAAATCTCATTCAATCATACCCTCAATAGGCGTAATAGCGACGCCCTTTTCAAGAGAAATTTCCTTTACAAATTCTGGAATAACAGGCACATATGAGAGCTTGCCGTCATCAGCCTCTACAACATATATATCCTGCGCACCACTGTTTATAACATCCTTTAATTTTCCATATACTGTGCTTGTGTTAGCATCATATACGGTAAGACCGATAAGATCGGCAATGAAGAAATCGCCCTCATCTCGTGGAATATCATCACGATAAGCAAAAAGAGTTTTCTTTCTCATAGCACTCGCCTTGTCCGCATCAGTAATGCCGTCAAGATATACAAGAGCCATTCCCTTGTAAGGGGAGGTCTTTATAACCTTGATAGCAGAGTATACCTCGCCCTGCCTTGTATAAACCCTTTTGAGAGATGCAAACGCCTCATAGGAGTCGCAAAGATGCTTAACAATAACAGCTCCCTTAAGGCCGTGAATTGCTGTGATAAAGCCACACTCTAAATATTCCTTCATAGTCCTCTCCTAAATCGAATAAAAGTATATAAAATTCCATTGTATATTCTATCATAATAAACAAGAAATATCAAGTATATAAAATATAAAAAAAGATAAAAAATATAAAAATTTGTAAAAAAGCACTTGACAAGCCAGATATGTTGTGCTAAAATGCTTATACCTCAAGCAGAGAGGTTCTTTTTTTGCGCAACAAAACGCAAAGGAACTCAATGGGCTTGATATCTCTCTGTGCCGAGGGAGGTACAAAATGTGCAACGCACATAAACGATGGGGCGTGAGCCTCAAATAAAATTGGGAGGTGCCGAAAAAATGAGAGTCAAAATCACATTGGCGTGCAGCGAATGCAAACAGCGTAATTACGACACAAAGAAGAACAAGAAAAACACAACGGAAAGACTCGAAATGAACAAGTATTGCCGTTTCTGTCGTAAGCACACCTTGCACAAGGAAACTAAGTAAGGAGGAAGATATGGCTGTAAAAGAAAATCAAGAAAAGAAGCCGGGCTTTTTCAAAAGACTCGGACAAAAGTTCAAAAATCTTAAAAGCGAATTTAAGAAAGTAACATGGCCATCAAAGAAGTCCGTATTTAAGAGCTTCCTTATAGTAGTTGGCTTTGTAGCAATGATCGCAATTGCAATAGGAATCGTAGATGTAGGTATGTCATGGCTATTTGAGGCTTTGGCAACACATATTCCTTCATTTGGCGTAAAGATTCAATAAAGAGGTGCTGAAATGAGTGATTTTAACGAGCTTACCGCCGGTGAAAAGTGGTATGTAGTTCACACATATACCGGACACGAAAACAAGGTAAAAAGCACTATTGAAAGAATTGTAGAGTCAAAGGGACTTCAAGATTTTATCTTTGAGGTAAGAGTTCCTACTGTACCGGTTGTTACCACCGACGCAAAGGGTAACGAAAAGATTGTTGAGGAAAAGGTTTACCCAAGCTATGTTTTCGTAAAGATGATATTGAATGATGACACATGGCATACAATTCGATACATCACAGGCGTAACAGGCTTTGTAGGACCAGGATCTAAACCAGTTCCACTCTCCGAGAAGGAAGCCCAACAGCTCGAGGGACAGGAGCCAGTAGTTGTAGATGCACTCAATGTTGGAGATGAGGTTGTTATTACCGAGGGCCTTTTCGAGGGCATGACAGGTGTAATTGGCGAAATCTTCAAGGAAACAGGAAAGGTTACTGTTCTTATTACAAAGGGCGGTATAGAGATTCCATGTAGCCTTGACGCAAAGAGCGTAGAGAAAAAGGCTTAAATAAAAAAGTAGGGCGGTCACTTCAAGCACCGCAAATAAGTGGGAGAGAGTAAATATGTATGCTCTCGTGTAAACCACATAGGAGGAAATATAAAATGGCTAAAAAGATTCAGGGTTATATTAAGCTTCAAATCCCTGCTGGAAAAGCAACACCACAACCACCTATCGGACCAGCACTTGGTCAGTATGGTGTATCAATTCCTAACTTTACAAAGGAATTTAACGAAAGAACAAAGAACGACATTGGATACATTATCCCTGTTGTAATCACAGTTTACGCAGACCGTTCATTCACATTCATCACAAAGACTCCACCAGCTCCTGTCCTCATTAAGAAGGCAGCAGGCATTGAGACAGCTTCTGCAACACCTAACAAGACAAAGGTTGCAAAGCTCACCAAGGAGCAGGTAAAGAAAATCGCTGAGACAAAGATGCCCGACCTCAACGCAGGCTCACTCGAGGCTGCTATGAGCATGATCGCAGGAACAGCTCGTTCTATGGGTATCACTGTTGAAGAGTAAGATAAGGAGGTAGCTTAAGATGAAAAAAGGAAAGAAATATATCGCAAGTGCTGAACTTATCGAATCAGCAAAGCTTTACGATCCCGCTGATGCTATGAAGCTCGTATGCGAGACCTCAAAGGCAAAATTTGATGAAACAATCGAGGTGCATGTTCGTTTGGGCGTTGACTCTCGTCATGCAGACCAACAGGTTAGAGGAGCAGTAGTTCTCCCACACGGAACTGGTAAGAAGGTTCGTACTCTCGTATTCGCTCGTGGCGACAAGGCAAAGGCTGCTGAGGAGGCAGGCGCTGACTATGTTGGAGCTGAGGATTATGTAGAGAAGATTACAAAGGAAAACTGGTTCGAGTTTGATGTTGTAATTGCAACACCTGATATGATGGGCGTTATCGGCCGTCTTGGTAAGGTTCTTGGTCCTAAGGGACTTATGCCTAACCCAAAGGCTGGTACAGTTACAATGGATACTGCAAAGGCAGTAGTTGAGGCTAAGGCTGGTAAGATTGAGTACCGTCTTGACAAGACTAACATTATCCACTGCCCAATCGGTAAGGCATCATTCGGTGCAGAGAAGATTGTTGACAACTTCACA
>JAZNYH010000079.1:0-73580 GCA_045594305.1 Eubacteriales bacterium
CCTTTTGTATTTTATTGATTCAATATCAGCGGTTGAGGTTATCTCTGTTTTTGCGATAAGCTCATTTCCTGAAATCCAAAGTATTGTTCCAAGAGAAGAATTCTTTTTAATGGGGGCAAAATAAAACCGTTTTAGCTGATATACCGGTCGTATGGAATCGTATTCATCCCGGCTCATTACTATGGATAAAGGTGTAACGTACCCCCGTACTGTATCGGAATTCCCATTAATTACGTGAGATCCGGTGAAGGTTCCGTCTGCAATCAAGGTATAACGATTTAACATTGAAAAACCGTAGTCGAAAAGCTTTCTGTGATCATCCCAGTCGTCGGGATCGTCAATTGTAACTGCGATCAGGGTGACACCGTCTTTACTGGATGCAGATATAAGACAACGTCCGCATCGTTTTGTGTAGCCTGTCTTTCCGCCAATGCAGTGATCATATGACGTCAGTAATCGGTTGTGATTAATAAGAAGCCTGCCGTTTGGATCATCAGCATACGGGATTTCGTATTTTTTTGTCGAGACTATCTCGGCAAAACACTTGTTTTGTAATGCATCGGCAAACAGTAAGGCGAGGTCATATGCACATGAATAGTGATCTTCGTTATCAAGTCCGTGCGGATTTGTAAAATGAGTGCTTTTAAGCCCAAGCTCACTTGCTTTTTGGTTCATTAAATCAGCAAATGCCTCAACGCTACCACTAATATGGATTGCAAGAGCAGTAGCAGAATCGTTTGCACTTTCCAAAAGCAGAGCATATAAAAGCTCTCTTACAGTTAACTCCTCACCATCTTTTAGATAGATTGATGAGCCCTCTATTCCAACCGATTCGGGTGTTATTTTTACAACCTCATCGGGCGAGGCGTTTTCGATTGTGACAATAGCAGTCATAATCTTTGTTGTGCTCGCCATAGGAGCAGCAGTGGTTGCATTTTTTGAATATATAACCTCGCCACTCTGAGCCTCAATTAAAATAGCGTGCTTGGCAGAAACCTCAATGGCGTTAGCATAGATGCTAAAAGAGGCAAAAATCAAAAAAATTGCGCAGAAAAAGAATAATTTTTTTAACATATATACACCAAAGTCCTTTTAAAGCTTTGAGTATATTATGCACAAAAAATCAAATGCTATTAATCGATATCCTTATCGTCCTTTTTTGAAAAAAGCTTTTTGATTTTTTCGATAAGCTCGGGGGTGTTTTCAACAAAGTCAACAACTCTTGTAACAGGGTCGGTAACAGGTGCGTCAACATTGAGAAGCTCAACCTTTCCCTTTGGACTGATAACTAAGAAGCCGATAGGAGAAACAGTAACGCCAGTTCCACCGCCACCTCCAAAGTTTTTCTTGTCGGAAACGCTTTTTTTGCCAAAATAATCAACTCCACCAGACGCTATTCCAACAAAAACCTTTGAAATAGGGATTATAACAGTTCCACTTTCAGTTGTGATAGGAGTTCCTGTTACGGTGTTAGCATCAACCATGCTTTTGACATTTTCAAGAGCAGTTTGAATAAGCTCACTTTGCTTCGATTGTTCCATTATTTTCAACCTCCGTTAATTTTTCTTGTATTAGCTTGTACTTAAAGAATGCCTTTAAGCCCTTTATTCCAAGTGGGAAAAGAGAAATCACACGCAAATAGAGCACGCAATTAAGCTCAACCCACGATTTTTGCGATATAAAATTAGCTCGTATATCTATATCAGAAAAACGAGATTTGTCAACATTTGAAATGTTGTCAAGAAATTCAATAAGATAAGCGACGCTTTGAATAACAGCACCATAGGCAATAGCAGTTTTTGCGGCGTCCTCACACGCAATTTCAGAGCGTATTTTTACGAAATTAATATGAAGCCTTCCCAAAAAGCTTGATACAAAATCAGCAACTATGTCCTTCATAGCCCTTATAAGCTTTATTATCTTATCAGGGGAGGCTTTTACGCTCTTTGTGGATTCATCCTTTTTAGGCTTGTCCACAGCCTTTTTCTTGTGCTTTTCCTTTTTGTCATCCTTGCTTGGATATAGCTTGAACTTGAAAAAGAGAATTTTTAGATATGCACGAAAATCATCGTCATAGGCAAGCACGAGCTTTATTTTTGTAGCAAGGAAAAGCCCAATAAGCAATACAATTGCTCCGACAATCCAGCACCAAAGCGGTATTTGCATATCTATCACTCCTTTAATCAAGATTATTCCTCGTCCGAGTCATCCTCGCTATCATCATAAATAACATCATCAGGGATTTTGAGAGTGTCCTCTGAGGTGTCAGTAATAGCTCCTTCATCTTCAGCAGAGAAGAATTCAATGTCAAGAGGGATAATTTCACCCTCATTTTCCTTGCGTTGAATTTCAACATATGGAAGCTGTTCAAGAGATTCAATTCCAAAGCACCTTAAAAAGGTTGCGGTTGTTCTGTAAAGATTAGGTCTACCGGGTACATCAAGTCTACCACAAACCTCAATTAGATTTTTCTCCAAAAGGCTTCCTACTATGTAAGCACTGTCAACACCTCTTACATCATCAATAAAGGCTCTTGTTGTAGGCTGATTGTACGCAATAATTGCAAGAACCTCAAGAGATGAATTGGAAAGGTTTCCGCCCTTTCTAATTCCGAGCGCTGCCTTAATATAAGGCAGAAAATCCTCTCTTGTGCAGAGCTGACAGGAGCTTTCAAAGGCGAGAAGCATAATTCCACGCCTGTCATTATCATTGTATTTTTCAGCAAAAGCAATAACCTTTTTCTTGATTTGAGCCTCGTAATAGCCAAGCACCTCTGCAAGCTTTGCATAGGTTACAGGGTGACCAGCAGCAAACAAGATAGCCTCAATGGCTTTTTCAAGGTTTTTATTGTCAATTTGCTTAATGTTGTCGTTTTGAATGTTATCCATTTTCTACCTCTTGTGCGTTTCTTATCTTTCCGGGATAGAGCTTTATATAGATGTTGTTTCCAAGGTCAATAATACCATTTTTTTGAATTGAATCAACATCCTCAATTATAGATATTCTTCCTGCCTTTAGCATCTCCAAAATAGCCATAAATGTAGCAACCAATACATGCTTTGTAAGTACATCCTCAAAGCAGACAAGGGCATTTACATTACCACCATTTTCAAGAAGAAGCCTTAGAACATGGTATACACGCTCGCTTACAGAAACGGTTTTAGTGCTTATAAGTGGCTTAATTTTTTCTGACGCAACAGTGGCTTCGTCAGGGGCTTTAAGAGCATTCATTACCTTCATAATGGCAGCAGAGAGAAGACTAACCTCGTGCTCTGCAACATATGATCTATCGGCAGAGATTTCATCGGTATCCTTTACAATTCTACCACTGAAATTTGTGAACATTGAGCTAAGCTCAAGCGACGCTTCCTTCGCACGCTCGTATTCCGCTTGAAGCATGAGGGCACGAGCAAGAGCCTCTCTTGGGTCCTCCTCCTCGGGATTTGCCCTTGGTAAAAGGATTTTGCTCTTTATATGCATAAGGTGAGATGCCATAACGATAAATTCAGCGGCAAGCTCGATATCCATAGCCTCCATTTGCTCAATATATTCCATATATTGGTCACAAAGGACGGATATTTGAATATCCTTAATATCCATCTTGTTTTTTGTAACAAGAGAGAGGAGAACGGAAAGAGGTCCTCTAAATTCCTCAAGGGTGAATATCAACTCATCGGAATTGAGGTCAAGCTCTTGCTCCTCGGTTATAGATGCATCAATTTGATTTTGTTCCATTTTTACCTCAAAAGATAATCGAGAATATAGACATCATACCATTAAAAACAAGATTTACGACAAAGGAAAGAGCACCGATAATGGTGCTATTTAAGAACCTTGAATCGATAAAGAGAATAGCAAAAAAGGCGATAGCAATCTCTCTTTCGTATCTCATAACCTTGAAATACGCCTTGTCAGGTAACAAGGAAAAGAAAATCCTTGATCCGTCAAGAGGTGGTAATGGTATTAGATTAAAAAGTGCAAGTGAAATGTTAAGCCAAGCGAAATTATATGTGAAAAGAAGCCAAGAATAGCATAGCCAATATGCCATATTTTTGGACTCAAATCCAACATCGCTAAGCAAGAATAGTGTCAAGGAATAGATAAAACAGCCTAAAAATCCAAGTATAAGGTTGGACATTGGGCCTGCAAGAGCAGAAAGAGCAATATCTCTTTTAGGCTTTTTAAAATTCCTTGCGTTTATAGGCACGGGCTTTGCCCAGCCAAATTTGAAAAGAAGCATACAAATAGCGCCTATAATATCAAGATGCTTTATAGGGTTCAGGGTTAGTCTGCCAAGGTCCTTAGCAGTATTATCACCGAGCCAACACGCAACGAGTCCGTGTGCACACTCGTGAAAAACTAACGCAATTATAATTACAGGAACGCTAATTAGTAGCTCAATAATATAATCAATCATTGCTCTGCAAAGTAGAGAATTTCCTTCCACAAATCATCCTTGCCCTCTTTTGTTTCAGAGGAGAAGAGTATGATTTTAGTTCCTTCTCTTAAATTAGGGTTTGTTATGAGCGCTTTTACTGATTTTTCACGCTCGGTTTTGTTGAGCTTGTCAGTTTTAGTAGCGACAATGATATATGGAAGCTCCATTTCATTCATAAATGAAATCATATCAATATCATCTCTTGTGTAGCCTATACGGGAGTCTACAAGCTGAACTACAAGCTTTAATAGGTCAATATTAGGGTTTTTGGTGAAATATCCGTCAACGAGATTTGACCAGATAAGCTGATCCTGAGCCGTACGCTTGGCATATCCATAGCCAGGCAAGTCAACTAAGAATAGCTTTGAATCAATATCGTAGAAGTTTACGGTTATTGTTTTTCCAGGAGCGCTACTTACCCTTGCAAGTCCCTTCCTATTGAGAAGAGTGTTAATAAGTGAGCTTTTTCCTACATTTGAACGGCCAGAAAAGGCAATTTGAGGAATAGGGTTTCTCAAAAATTGAGAAGGCTTTCCTGCACTTATTTTCAAGGAAGCGTTATTTACATTTATTTTCATAAGATCACCTCAAACTCTTATGGAGGTGTAGGGGCTTGTGGTAGCTGGACAGATTGTATCCTCGCTCGAAAAGGCGACCTTGAATACATCATCAATGGTCTTGCAGGGGATAAATGTAACATTATCCTTAACTGCTGAGTCGATTTTAGCAAGGTCTTTAAGGTTTTTCTCAGGAATAAGAATATTCTTAACACCCGCACTATACGCAGCAATTGTTTTTTCACGCAAGCCACCGATAGGCAATACCTTACCTCTTAATGAGATTTCACCTGTCATAGCAATATCACGCCTTACGGGGCGAGATGTAAGAACGCTTACAAGAGCAGTAGTCATAGTAACACCTGCACTTGGTCCGTCCTTAGGAATAGCTCCCTCGGGTGCGTGTATGTGAATATCAGAAGTGGAGTAGAAGTCGGGGCTTATGCCAAGCCTTTCAGCGTTTTCTCTAATATAGCTTACAGATAGCTCCGCTGACTCCTTCATAACCTCTCCAAGAAGACCAGTTAACTGAATTTTTCCAGTACCCTTCATAACAGATGCCTCAATTTTAAGCAAATCTCCTCCAATAGAGGTATAAGCCATACCATTAACAACACCGATTTGGTCGGCATCATCAATCATTTCGGGCTCAAACTTAGAAGCACCGAGGTATTTTTCGAGATTTTTCTCTGTAATACTAACGGATTTTGCGTCCTTTTCGACAATTTCCTTAGCCGCCTTACGGCAAAGAGAAGCGATTTCACGCTCCAAATTACGAACACCAGCCTCGGCAGTATATGAGTCTATTAATGCCAAAATAGCATTGTCGGAGATTCTAAAGCTACGCCTTGTAAGACCATGACGCTTTATTTGCTTTGCTATAAGGTGATTTTTAGCAATATTAAGCTTTTCGGTTCTTGTGTAAGAGGAAAGCTCAATAATTTCCATTCTATCTATAAGTGGCTTTGGAATGGTGTCAAGAGTATTCGCAGTTGCAATAAACATACAATGCGAAAGGTCGACATCCATCTCGACAAAATGATCACGAAACGCCTTGTTTTGCTCGGAATCAAGAACCTCAAGCATAGCAGAGGCAGGATCACCACGAGAGTCGCTTGTCATCTTGTCAATTTCATCAAATACCATCAATGGATTTGAGGTTTTACACTCGATAAGAGCATTTATAATTCTACCTGGCATAGCACCAATATAGGTTTTTCTGTGACCACGAATATCAGCCTCGTCTCTTACGCCACCAAGTGAAACACGCACATACTTACGCTTTAAAGCACGAGCGATTGATGAGCAAAGAGAGGTCTTACCAACACCTGGAGGACCAACAAGGCATATTATTTGGTTTTTAACATCGGGATTTAACTGCTTAACAGCGATAAATTCAAGGATTCTTTCCTTAATTTCAGCAAGCCCGTAATGGTCATCATCAAGGATTTTTCTTGCTACTGCAACATCAGTAGTATCCTTTGAATACTTGCCAAAGGGGATTTCAAGGCAGGTTTCTATGTAGCTGCGAAGAACAGTAGCCTCGGGTGTTCCAAAGGGGGCCTTGTTGAACTTGTAAAGCTCTTTCAAGAGCTTTTCCTCGACAGCCTTAGGAAAGTGCTTTGAAATTATTTCATCATAAAGCTCCTCGCTCTCGCTCGCAGTATCGTTCCCAAGCTCACCTTGAAGAACCTTTATTTGCTCACGGAGATAGTATTCCTTTTGGCTTTCATCAATTCTTTCCTTTGTCTTTCTTTGAATACCTGCTTCGATTTTTATAATGCGAGCCTCACGATTAAGAATCTTAACAAGAGCCTCGGCACGCTCGAATACATTAAATTTATCAAGGATCAATTGCTTGTCCTCAAGCCTTACAAGAAGATTCGATGCAGTAAAATCGCAAAGAAAATCAAGGTCATCAATTAGCTCTGCCTTTGTAGAAAATTCCTTTGATGGAATAGGGAAGAGCGAAATTATTGAATGGATACCAGCCTTTATTCTACGAATAAGAGCCTCATATCTTTCCTCGGATTTGCCTATAATTTCAAGCTCCTTAGCAGTAACCTCGGCAGTGTAATAGCCGGCTGACATAGAAATAGACTCAGTTTGAGCACGGCTAATTCCCTCGAAAACAGCCTTTAAATTTCCGTCGTTTCCTGCGATTACCTGCTTTATTCTTGCAACAACTCCAACACCCTCAAGGTTTGAAATTATTCTTTCCTCTTCATTGTGGTCCTTTTGTGCGACCAAATATACAAATGAGCCAGTTTTTTGTGCAATCTCAACTGCTGTCTTTGAGAATGGGCGACCAACCTCAATGCTTACAGGCACATTAGGGAAGGCTATAACGCCTCTCATAGGTAAAACAGGCAATGTATATCTTTCACATATTTCATTGTATGTAATCATCACTAAAATTCCTTTCTAAGGGGTATTATGATATATGGCACGGGCAAAATTCCCGATAAGTACATAGTATCTTATGATACAGTATAGCACAAACTTGTGGAAAAATCCATAATTATTTATAAAATAATATAAAAATATTAAAAAATATTTGACTTGACAGAGTAGATGTAGTAAAATAATTGAAGTAGGTATCAATCAGGAGATGTGATATGATAGTTTTAGAAAGCAAGGAAAATGAGCGAGCTCTTTTTGAAAATCAGGAAGAGGCGATAATTCCAATAGAAATCACAGAGCGTGATGGTGAGGTTGAAATAGTCACCCTTGAAAGAACGCTCGATGTTGCAAAAGAGCTTGAAAAGAGATTTTCTAAAAATTTATTCAGTGATGAGGCGATAGCATTTATACATAACTCCTTAAAGGAAAGAGTTGACGAGTGGGGATACACCGTTGATGATTTGAAGGAGGGCTACATTTTAACATACATAAATGAAAGCGTAAATGAGGATTTGATTCTACCAAGCACTGTAAGACTAAGCTTTGGCGAGGGCTATGAGAATTTAACCGATTATGAGCTTGAGCCTCTTGATGAAAATGGTAAGGAGTGCTACTTTGTCACTATTGATGACGGCAAAATAGTGTCCGTTTGCGAAATGAACACAGATGGCGTTTTTATTGGAGCTACCGAGATAAATGTCTTCACAAGTGACGGATACAAGAAAAAGTGCTACGGAGCATCTAATGTTAGTGCAATGTGCAAATATCTTTCCTCGCTTGGAGAAAGGATTGCTTATACTGTGCAGGCAGAGAATGAGGCGTCCATAGCTCTTGCAAGGAAATGTGGATTTAAAAGGATAGCAAAAACCTATTACTATATTTGTTATAGAAAAGATTGAAGGGAACAAAATGGCATATGACGCAGGTATACTTCGTTGCGTTGTTAATGAGATAAACGCATACGGAGTATGTAAGGTTGAAAAGGTATATCAGCCTGTAAATGATGAAATAATACTGCTTTTACACGCAGGCAGAGATAGTCTAAGGCTTCTTATAAATGCAGGCTCAAACTATCCGAGAATGAATTTTACAGATTCACGCTCTGAAAATCCTGCCAAGGCACCTATGTTTTGTATGCTTTTGAGAAAGCATCTTGGCGGAGCAAGGCTTTTAGGAGCTACACAGATAGGCTACGAAAGAGTATGCGAGCTTGAATTTGAAGCTTACGATGAGATGGGCTTTAAGTCCAAAAAATATCTAATTTGCGAAATAATGGGCAAGTTTAGTAATATAATTCTTGCCGATAATTCAAAGAAAATTATATCAGCGCTTAAAACAATTGATTTTTCCACAAGCACTCAAAGACAAATATTGCCAGGAATGCAATATGAGCTACCGCCAAAGCAGGATAAGCTTGACACTCTGACAGTTACTCGTGAAGAACTTCGAGAGCTTTTTGAAAAAATGAGCGACGAGATGCGTTGTGATAAGCTTATTACAGGACAATTTCTTGGTATTGCAATGCCCGTTGCAAGGCAGATTACCTATGAATGCACGCAAAGCTTAGATGCAACCCTTTCTCAAATGAGCTATCTTGCCTTTGAGGATAAATTTTTTAAGATATTTGATGAGATTAAGGCAGGAAAGAGCGTTGCATATATGACCTGCACCTCTGACGGAGAGCCAATTGAATACGCATATATTCCTCTTACCTTTTATGGCAGAGAAGCTAAAATTGAAAAATTTGATAGCTTTTCTAAAATGATAGATGCATTCTATTCAAAGAAGAGCAGAAATGAAAGAATTCGCCAAAGGTCGAGCGATATATCAAGGCTTCTTACAAATGCTCAAGGCAGAGTGACAAGAAAAATAGCATTGCAGGCAGAGGAGCTTTCAGCGTGTGATGAGTGCGAAAAATATAAGCTACTTGGCGATCTTATTACATCTAATCTTTATCTCATAAAGCGTGGACAGGAAAGAGTATCGGTTGTAAACTACTATGAGGATGAATGTCCTACAATTGAGATTGAGCTTGATACACGACTTTCTCCCTCGCAAAATGCACAAAGATACTATAAAAGATACACAAAGGCAAAGAACGCCAAGATTGAGCTTGCTCGACAAATTGAGCTTGCACATGCTGAGCTTGCGTATATTGAAACGGTATTTGAGGCTCTTGGCAAGGCAGAAACAGAGGCAGACCTTTCCGAGATAAGAGATGAGCTTTACCATAGTGGCTATGCATCAAGAATGAAAAATTATAGTGCTGTAAAGCAACAGGCTCCAAAGCCACTACGCTTTGTTACAAGTGGCGGATATACAGTTTTGTGTGGTAAGAACAACAAGCAGAACGATTATATAACCACCAAGCTTGCATCTAAGCTTGATTGGTGGTTTCATGTAAAAAATCTTCCTGGCTCTCATGTTTTGCTCCAATCAAATGGAGAAGAGCCACCCGAGGTTGACTTTACCGAGGCTGCTGAAATTGCAGCGTTTTATTCAAAGGCAAAGGGCGATAATATTGCGGTTGATTATACACAGGCAAGGAATGTAAAAAAGCCTGCTGGCTCAAAGCCAGGATATGTAATTTATCATGTGAATTGGACTGCTTATGTCACCCCGAGCGAGAAGAAAATCAATGATATGATGGTAAGATAAATTGCATAATCAATTAATTTTTGAATTTTAAAAATCGAAAATTCTCCAATCAAAGAAACTATAAAACAAAAAAGCGTTGCAGATGCAACGCTTTTCTTATAATATTAGCGACTTAGCTTTCCACGATACTCTAAAAGAGACATTAAAATTTGAGCAGTTTGAGCACGAGTTAGTGGAGAATTTGGCTTGATTTTTCCGTTTTCCTTTGTTAAAATTCCAAGGCCCTCAAGTGAGACGATTGACTCCTTTGCCCATTCGGGAATTTCGTCCTCATCAGCGAACGAGGATTTTGTGTTAGAGGAGCTTGCACCAATTATTTTATTGATTATAACTGATGCCTCGGCAGTGGTAATTTCCGCTTTGGGATTTACATAAATTCCATCTGATTTTCGCTCGCCTGAAATAATTCCAAGAGCAAATGCACTTTCAAAATACCCCTTATATTCGCTTGATATTTCCTTGTCATCAGCAAACCTTGTTTGAGAAATTGTTGGGACATCCTTGGCTCCCATAACTCTCATAACAAGGAATAAAAATTCTTCCCTTGTGACTGCCTTTTCTGGCTCGAAGGAGTGAGTATTATCACTATTTTTAATGCAAGACATATAGGTATTTGCAATTTCAATTGCAGCATTTTCTGCCTTGTGTCCACTCATATCATCAAAGACGAGAGTTGTTTTTGTTCTTTCAATTTTTATGTTCACAGTGCAGGGGGCAGAGTAATTACCATAGGAATCCATAACTCTATATGTAAAGCTGTCCTTGCCACTAACGCCCTCGTATGGAGTGTATTTGTAATCTCCTGTTTTAGTGTTTGTGATTTGAACAAGTCCCTTTTTGGGGTATGATACCACCTCGAATCTTAGCGAGTCCCCCTCTGGATCGTAGCCGTCAAGCACGCCAAATCTTGAAACATCCTTGTTGGTCCAGGTGCTGACGCTTGCACCATTAGTTGTAATAGGGTAGTAGTTTACCTCTCTTATTACCTTAAGAGTGCATTCAATCTCGTAATTGCCGGAGCTTGGAATAAAGTGGAAGGAGCATTCCTTATTGCTTTGGGTTCTTGGAATGAATTTGAGAGATGCGAAATCCTCACGCTTGATAATCTGATTTTTTACCACATATAAATCGTCAAGCATCAGCTTGCCAACGCTTGCATCTGGCAATGATGTAATTCTAATGCTTTTTACATTTGTGCCTACCGATTCATCAAAATCGTATGCGTCAAAATTAAGCTCACCATCGTATACCACACCTGCCTTAACCATATTGTTTTCGTATGCGATAACATCTATCGCTAAGGAAAGCTTTTCCGAGGCACTTACGCTTATCGAAAATGCGAGTATTGCAAAAATGCAAAAAAATAAAAACCTTTTCATAAAACCTCCAAAATTTAATCGTTCACTAAATCATATTAAGCAAGCTATGAAAAAATACCCCAAGCTCACATTAAATGTAAAAATAGCCAAGCCTTTTCCAAATAAACGCAGAAAAGGAATATTTTTAGACTTGCACAAAAAAAGAAAACAAATATATAATGGCAGTATGAGGTGAGCTATGGAAATTATCAAAATTGGGAGGGATTCCTTCAAAATATCACTAAATTCCAAGGAAGCGTTAGAATATGAGCTTGTTGGAGAAAATGCCAAGAGTGATATTAGCAAATCTGTAAGGGTGCTTATTGATACCTTGAAGAGAGAAGAAAAAATAGCCGAGAGTGAGGACGCCTTATCTGCAGAGGTTTACATATCGAGGGATGGTGGATGCGAGGTGTTTGTTAGCAGGTCAACAAGCGACAAGGTAACATCACGAGAAATGAGCAGACATTCGAGCAGAGTTATATATAGATTTAGAGAGCTAAAAGCTCTGCTTAATGCCTGCTCTGTGCTTATAGGAGTTGAATATGGCGGTGCATGCGAGGTTTACTTCGATAAAAATCGACGGAGCTATTATTTATGTATGAGTGGAGTAAATCCAAAGGATTTAAGCTATGCATCCTTGGCAGAACACGGAGAAAGGTTAAAGTCAAGCATATATCCGTATATTAGAGAGTATTGTGAGGAGGTTTTTAATAGAAATAGCCTTGATTTTTTCGCAAAGCTAATATGAATTTGTAAAGCATAGTAAAAGGCTCCACTAATGAGCCTTTTCTTTTTTTGAGGCAGATAAAATTTATAAAATTGCCGAAAAATAAAAAAATTTGTTGATTAAATTTAAAAAGTATGATATGATAAAACTTACCCACCCAAAAATATTATCAAAAAAATAGGATGTGAAATTATAAAATGGATATTCCAATGACGGATAAAAACGAAATAAAAATATTCATACTTTACTTGATGGACAGAATAGGCTATCCCGTAAAGTTTTCCGATGTTTGTAGCATATTGCACCAAGAAAATGTAGTTAGCTATTTTGATGGCGGAGATTGTTTTGGTGAGCTTGTTGACGCAGGACATGTAATAGAGGTTGCTAAGGATGAGCTTGGCGAGGAGCTTTATGTCGTTACATCAACAGGAAAGACAATTGCAACAGAGCTTAATGACAGTATATCCGATGTTATCAAGGAATCAAGCTATCGTAGTGCTATTAGACATCTTTCGTTCCAAAAGAGAGGAGCAAAGATAAACTGCTTTTACCAAATGAGAGAAAATGGTAAGTATCTTGTTCATTGTGAGATTACCGAATTTGGTAAGGTTGTCCTTGACATAAATGTAGAGGTTGACACAAAGCTTGAGGCGGATAAAATGCTCTTTAATTTTAGAAGAAGACCAGAGGTTATATTCCGTGGGACTCTCGCTCTTGTTTCAGGAGAGGTAAATTATATTTTTGAATGAGCAAAAATGTGTTTTTTGTGGAAAATATACAAAAAATCTCCCAAAAAGGTCGAATTTTTTCAAAAATCGTAAAAACTTCTTGACAAGTACAAAATTTGTGATATAATAATATTATAATTTGGGGAGAGCTATGGACGAATTAACTAAATGGATTGAGCTTGCGAGGGCAGGAGACGATAATGCCTTTGCAAAGATTGTTGAAAAATACGAAAAGCTTTTGTTCAAAATGTCCAATGACTTTTCCAAATCATGCCCTGAATCATTAAGAGATGGCGAGGATTTATTGCAGGAGGCAAAGATTGCCTTATACAACGCAGTTAAAACATATGATTTTTCGAAGGGAATTACCTTCGGGGCATACGCCAAGACCTGTATAAAAAATAGCTTGATTTCTTGCATTAGAAAGATGAAATCCAAAAAAAGAAAAAGGCTCGATGAGGCGTCATCAGGTGGTCAAGATACAGTATCTACTGCGACCATCTCAAAGGAGCAAAAGGCTCAAATTCTTAGAATTGCAAAAATGCATCTCTCACACCTTGAATATAGGGTTTTTGAGATGTATTATTCTGGATTAAGAGCAAGCGAGATTTCTAAGAGATTAGGCAAGGATGTAAAGTCTGTAAATAATGCGATTTATAGAATGAAATCCAAGCTAAGCAGGGTGGTAGAGGAGAATACATAAGCGAAGGCTTTGTATAAATATTATTTACCTGAAGAGGAGAAGAGAGATGTTTCAGGACAAAACATTAACATGCAAGGAGTGTGGACAAGAATTCGTGTTTACCGCTGGTGAGCAGGAGTTCTACCAAGAAAAGGGCTTCCAAAACGAGCCTCAGAGATGCAAGGCGTGCAGAGATGCAAGAAAGAATGCAGCTAAGGCACCAAAGGAAATGTTCACAACTGTATGTGCTCAGTGTGGCAAGGAAGCAAAGGTTCCTTTCCAGCCTAACAGCGACAGACCTGTATATTGCAGTGAGTGCTTCGCTGAAATGAAAAATCAATAATTATAGTATGAAATTTTAAAATGTTTTATAGATTAATTTGAGATTTATAAAAAGCAGACTTCGTTTGAGGTCTGCTTTTTGTATTAAAATTTTAAAAAAATACTGTACAAATATAAACCTTTATGTTAAAATAGTAGTAACTGTAATTATTTATGCGTAATAAGAGGACGACATGGAAAACAAGAAAAAGGGTAAATTTGGTGCAGAGGGTGGCTCCTCTCGCCCCCAAAAAGGTAGAGATTTTAAGAAAAAGGACCAAATATTCAAGGAAAGAGATGAGATAGATTCTCTTGGCATTGTTATTGGCAGAAACGCTGTTTCTGAGCTTTTGAAATCAGATAGAGCAATAGATAAAATTTATGTTAGAAAGGGCGTTCGTGAGGGCTCGCTTACGCTTATTGTAGCCCAAGCTATTGAAAAGAGGATTCCCGTTGTAGAGGTTGAGGTATCAAAGCTCGACTTTATGAGCTCGGGAGCAAATCATCAGGGCGTTGTTGCAATGGCAGCACTTAAAGATTATGTAAGCGTTGATGATATTCTCGAAATTGCTAAGGAGCGTGGAGAAAAGCCTCTTATTGTCATTGCCGATTGTATTGAGGATCCCCATAACCTTGGTGCTCTCATAAGATGTGCAGAATGTGCAGGCGCACACGGAATAATTATTCCTAAGCGTCACGCTGTTGGAATTACACCAGCGGTATATAAATCCTCAGCAGGAGCTATTGAGCATATGGCTATTGCAAAGGTATCTAATATTGCTACCACAATAGATGAGCTGAAAAAGAAGGGTGTTTGGATATTTGCATCAGAGGCAGGTGGAACACCATACTACGAAACAGATTACGATTGCGCTTGTGCTATTGTCCTTGGCTCAGAGGGTAATGGAGTAGGCAAGCTGATAAAGGATAAAAGTGACTTTATTATATCAATTCCTATGTATGGAAAGGTAAATTCACTCAATGTTTCAACGGCAGCATCGGTTATTTTGTGCCATGTTGCAAGAATGCAGAGAGGTTAAATATGGAAGATAAGTTTGATCAAATAGAGATGGATGTAGGGGATGTAGCGGATATAGTAGATGCAGAAGAGCCTGCGACTACTCCTGATGAGACTACTCCTGCTTGTGAGGAAGCACCTCGCCCACCCAAGCAGCAAAGCCCTGAAAATGTTAAAATAGGCGAGGGAGATTACGCTATTACAAGCGAGCTTGATGAGGATATTGAGCTTATAACTCCTGATGCAGATATTTTTGAGCGTGAGATAGATAACGCTCAGACATCAGATATGGCTCATTGGACTCACGAGGTAATCAAGAGAGATAAAGAGAGCGAGGCTGTGGAGTTTGACGATATGTATGCCAATTCAAGCCACGCAGACCAAGAATTTATGAAGGCGTTTGGCATATCCGATAAGGACGGAAATGTTACTATAAATGTAGATGATTCGCTTAGTCATTCAAGCGCAGAAATAGAAACCCTTCAAGGCGATATTCACTCGGATTACTATGAGTATACAGACCGTCAGCAGAGAAAAGAGATAATAGGAATGTATAAGTATGCTATGCGTAGCATACGAACAAAGATTATTATGTCTGGAATATTTGCTCTTTTCCTTTTGCTTATTGAAAATATAGGTCTTTTTTCAAAGAATGCATCTGGAATATTCAATATAGCAGAGCATCCATATTTGCACTTTTTCCTTGATTTTGGTGCTTTTGCTATATGTGCGCTTTTTGCATATGAGCAGATTTATCACGGAATAAAGTCAATTATTTCAAAGGAATATATTCCTGAGGCAATTGCTGTCTTTGGCGTGGCAATGGGAATAGTTTATTCGATATTTAATCTCATATTTATTCCTTTTAAGACACCTGTTCTTTGTAATTTCCCAGCTGCTGTAATGTGCGTTTTGACAATTGTTTTCTCGTACATTAATGTTGCAAGAGAAAGATATAGCTTTAGCGTTATTTCCTCTAAGGACTCAAAGTTCGTTTTGAACAAGGTTGAGGCTGATGATGCCGACGCTGAAACAGAGGCGTTTTCAACCGCTTCGAGAGATTTTGTGGGCGACCTTATAAGAGTTGACAAGGCAGATTTTGTTAGAAAGTATTTTGCAAGAACAAATAAGTCTGTAAGCACTGTTAGAATGATGTATCCATATTATATTCTTGCAGTTTGCGTTCCACTTATTTTGGCAATAATTTCAATATTCCGTAATGCTCATTTTATGGATGCGATGCTAACCTGGTATAACGGAGTTATGCTCGTGCTTCCTGTTGGCTTGCTATTTATGTATAGTGTTCCGTTCTTTATGGGAAATAGACACCTTTACGAGGAGGAAACCTCAATAATTGGCGAGGGAACCATATACGAGTATGCCAGTGCTAAGGCGGTATCGGTAAATGATACAACTGCATTCCCACCATATAATGTAAAGCTCCAGGGCTTTAATGTCTACAACGATTATAAGCCAGAAAAGGTGCTTTATTATGCTTCAAATGGCTTTAATGTTGTTGGTGGACCATTGGCAGATGTTTTTGGAACGGCAACTAAGGACGCATTTACAAAGTCAAAAAGAGCAAGATTTGTTTGCTCAGGACGCAGTTACCTTTGTGTTAAGGTTGATAATGATACAATTATTTTTGCGGACAGATACGGTATTTCCTCAAATGGAATTGAAATTTCCTATGATAGAGAGGACGCCGATGAGGATGTTTGCGTAATGTACATGGCATGCAATGGCAAGCTTTGTGCGAGAATGTATATTAAATATACAATTGATGAGGATTTTGCACAAACTGTAAGATCGCTCAACAAGAACGGAATTTCGGTTGGAATTAGAACCTTTGATCCCAACCTCGATAACGAGCTTTTGAAGCTTCAAACGGGCTTTAAAAAGAGCGATTTGCGTATCATAAGGCTTTCAAGAGATATAGAAATTCCAAGATCTATCGAAAAAACAGACAGTGGAGTAGTATCTAAGGGACATTCAAAATCACTTATTAAGGCTATTCCAGTATGTAAAAACATAGCAAAAATCAGAAAGGTTGGAGCAGTTTTGAACATAATCGCTTCCATTGTTGGAGTGGTGTTGCTTGGCCTTGTTACCTTTGCGTCCTTCTTGACGCTTAATCCGTTGCTTATTGTCGGATATTATGTGGTATGGCTCTTGATTATGTTCATTGTTACATCAGTAATGCTTCTGCAATAGCTAAAATGCATAACAAATTAAGTACAATTTTAAAATCCGTATCTAAGCCTGGTAGATATACTGGCGGAGAATATGGTCAAATTATAAAGGACAAGCGGGATGTAAAATGCCGCTTTGCCTTTTGCTTTCCTGACACCTATGAAATAGGTATGTCCAACCTCGGTGTAAGACTTCTTTATGGTGCTCTTAACGCAGAGGCTGATATTTGGTGCGAAAGAGTGTATGCTCCTTGGACAGATATGGAGGAGCAAATGCGTCTTCATAATATCCCCTTATGGGCTCACGAGAGCAAGGATAATGTAAGAGATTTTGATATTATTGCCTTTTCTCTTCAATATGAGCTTTGCTATACAACAGCAATCAATATGATTGACCTTTGTGGCTTGCCCGTATTTGCTAAGGATAGAGATGAGAATATGCCCATTATTTTGGGTGGAGGTCCTTGTGCCTACAACGCTGAGCCTGTTGCTGATTTCTTTGATATTTTCAGCATTGGCGAGGGCGAGGAGGCTCTTGTAGAGCTTTCGAGGCTCTATATCAAGATGAAGGATGAGGGTACATATACCAAAACAGCGTTTTTGAGAGAGGCATCTCATATAAAGGGCTTTTATGTTCCATCTCTTTATAATGTGGAATACAACGAGGACGGAACTATAAAGCTTTTTGAGCCTAAATATGAGGATGTTCCTAAAAGGGTTGAAAAGAGAATAATAGCAGATTTAAATAAGTCCTATTTTCCTACAAAGCCAATAATGCCCTTTGTTGAGGTTGTTCATGATAGAATAATGCTCGAAACCTTCAGAGGCTGTATAAGAGGCTGTCGCTTCTGTCAAGCGGGTATGGTATTCCGCCCTGTTCGTGAGAAGAATGCTGACACCTTGAACTGTCAGGCTCGTGAAATTTTCGAGAATACAGGATATACGGAGATTTCCTTAACCTCACTCTCAATAAGCGATTATTCGTGCCTTCACGAGGCTACGGATAAGCTTTTAGAGTGGACTGATCCAAATAAAATCAATCTTTCTCTACCATCACTAAGAGCAGATAGCTTTACAAAGGAGCTTATGAGCAAGATAAGCTCTATACGCCAATCGGGCTTAACCTTTGCTCCTGAGGCAGGAACTCAAAGGCTTCGTGATGCGATAAATAAGAACCTTTATGAGAAGGATCTTATGAATGCTGTAAGGCTTGCCTTTGAGGGTGGAAAGAGCCTTGTAAAGCTTTATTTTATGAACGGCTTGCCAACTGAAACCTATGAGGATATAGAGGGAATAGCAGACCTTGCAAAGCGAGTGGTAGATGAATTTTATAGAACTCCTAATCGTCCTAAAAAGCCTATATCTGTAACCGTTAGTGTTTCTTGCTTTGTTCCAAAGCCTCATACCCCCTTCCAATGGGAGCCACAGGATTCTCTTGAATCGCTATGCGACAAGCAAAAATATCTCGCTGAAAAGATAGTAGATAGAAAGATAAGATACAATTGGCACGAGGCAAAGGTTTCAAGGCTTGAGGCTGTATTTTCTAAGGGTGATAGACGCCTTTCAAGTGCGATTGCCCTTGCACAGTCAAAGGGCATACGCTTTGATGCTTGGGATGAGCACTTTGATTATGACAAATGGATGCAGGTCTTTGAGGAATGTGGCATAGATCCAGCCTTTTACGCAAATAGAAGAATGGGTTATGATGAAATATTGCCTTGGGATGTAATTGACATCGGTGTTTCAAAGAAATTTATGATGCTCGAAAGCCAAAAGGCTCATAATAGCGAAACCACACCAAACTGCAAGGAAAAATGCTCTGGCTGTGGAGCGAATAAGCTGGGAGGAGAGATGACATGGTGCCCCAAAACGAAGTGATTCAGGTTAGAATTAAGTTCAAAAAGTACGGCTCGCTTATGTATATTTCTCACCTTGACCTCTCTCGCACAATGCAGAGAATAATAATCAGAGCAGGAATAGATATTTGGTATTCCGAGGGCTTTAATCCTCAGCCGAGAATAGTTTTTGCCGTTCCACTTCCAGTTGGAGTCGAGAGCGATTGCGAGTATATGGATATAAAGCTCAATTCGTTTATGGATTGCGAGGAAATAAAGCGTCGCTTGAACAAGAATTTTCCAATGGAAATGGAGTGCATAGATGTTTATGTGCCTGAGCAAAAGTTTAAAAATATAGCGTATATCGACTATGATATAGAGATATTTTCAAAATCTATTGACAATAGCTCTGCTATGTTAATTGAAAATATGCTCAAAAACGATCTTTTTGTCACCAAAAAGTCAAAGGGAAGCGAAAAGCAGATTAATATAAAGGAATTTATTCATAGCTTTAAGGTGGCTGTGGAAAATGGAAGGCTTTATCTTAACGCTATCGTTTGCTCGGGAAGTGAGAAAAATCTAAATCCAGAGCTTATTATAGATGCAATAAGGTCATCTACACCAATATTAAATGGCTCGCCGTTAGAGGAGCGATACTCTATAAAAAGGAAGGAAATGCTCCACGCAGACCTTTCAAGCTTTAAATAAAAAACCAAACCCCCGATTTCTTATCGGGGGTTTGATATTAAGCGTTTGAGGGCGTCTTTTTTCTTATTGGAGCAAGCTTTGCTCTGTCGAGTATTCCTATGCTTGGTTCCTTCAAATCAAGCATTTTTAAAAGCTCTTCAAGAGAAATAAACTCGATGTTCTTTTCTCCTAAGTCTACGCAACGCTTTGCTTTATTATAGCGATAGCACTCATAATTTTCACCTTGCTTATTTACAAGCGAATGAGTTACAAAAATATCGCATTTGTAGGGCTTTCTTGTGTAAATAGCACCTTGCTTTGCAAGCTCTGACACAATATTCATCATTTCAGCAAAGTGGAATTCCTCGTAAAGGTTGCTTATGCATACCTTTTTTCCTGAAAGAGGGGATATAGAGGAGAAGTTGACTGATACAGATGAAGCATAGCTTGAAAAAATTTCATAATTCGAGCCATTGGAATACATCCAATTGGAACGCTTGCTATTAGTGAGCTTTTCCATCTTTGAAAGCTTATTAGCCTTTTGAATAGCCTTAAAATGATTATATTCATTATCAAGGGCGCTATCCTTGCACCAGCATTTACAATTTGGGAATTTTTCTATTAGTTCCTTGGCACTTAGCTTTAACTGCTCGCACATTCCCTTCATAACTCTCATTGTAAAATAAGCGTCATCATCGCTTTTGTGAACCTCTTGGGAGTCTGTAACTCCGTATTCAGAGGCACATTTTATGAGAGAAGGAGTGTTTTGTAGCTCGTGCATATCGGTATAAATTCTTTGAACATCTATAAAATCATATTCAAAGATTGGCTTATGATACCGTTCGCATTCGCTTTTTATGTAATTTGCATCTGACATAACAGAGAAGCCGAACACTAAGTTGTTTTTATCCTGCAAGAGGTTTCGTATTCTATCATAGTATATCGGGAATATTGGCGAGGACTTGAACTTTTGCTCATCATATGCCAAAACAATACCAGGATGATTTCCGTGACCTGCAAGATGGAACTTAGAGTGAGGATTTATAACAATATCCTTTTTTTCTAAGACCTTAAAGCGTTCGTTAGTTATAACATAGCCAAAGGAACAAATTTTTCCTCGTCCTTGAAAGCAGTTGGCGCATTCAATATCGAAAAAAACGTAGTTCATTTGTGTTCCTTACTTAAAATTAAATATCTCGTCTTCCTTGAATTGCACGATAGAGAGTAACCTCATCGGCATATTCGAGATCAGCACCAACAGGAAGACCGTTGGCAATCCTTGTAACCTTTATTTCAAAGGGCTTTAATAGCCTTGAAAGGTACATAGCAGTAGCCTCGCCCTCAACAGTAGGGTTTGTGGCAATAATAATTTCCTTGATGCTTTCCTTCTCAATGCGAGAAAGAAGCTCTTTTATTTTTAATTGATCAGGACCAATACCCTTCATAGGAGAAATTGTACCATGTAAAACATGGTAAAGTCCGTTAAATTCCTTTACCTTTTCAAGAGCCATAACTCCACGAGCATCCTCAACGACACACACAACAGAGCGATCTCTTGCCTCTGAGGAGCAGATAGAGCAGATTTTTCCCTCGGAAATGTTTTGACAGCATTCGCACACGCCAAGCTTGGTTTTTGCTGAAATAATAGCCTCAGCAAACGCCTTAGCCTCATCCTCGCTCATGTTGAGAACAGAAAAAGCCATTTTAATAGCGCTTTTTTTACCAACTCCATCTAAGGAACGGAATTTATCCGCAAGATCCTGCAAGGGTTTTATAAGAAGCTCCATTAGAACATACCTGGGATGCCACCGAGAGGACCTGTAACCTTTTGCATTTCCTCATCAGCATCTGAGTTTACCTTTTTGATAGCCTCGTTTACACCAGCAACAATAATGTCGCTTAGAGTTTCAATATCATCAGGATCTACAATTTCAGGAGCAATGTCAATAGAAAGAATTTCACGCTTACCATTGATCTTTATTTTCAAAACTCCACCACCTGCGGAAACCTCGTATTCCTTTGCCTCGAGCTCTGCCTGCTTTGCCTGCATATCCTCTTGCATTTTTTGTGCTTGTCTAAGCATTTCGTTCATGCTTGGACCCTTTGGAACCATTGCTTTCATAATTATACCACCTTATTATATAAAATCATCAAGGTCAGATTTTTCTGCCTTATCAGTTTTTAAGCTTATGATTATTTGTGCTGGCGAAGAAATATCGACATCACAGCAAACCATTGCATCAAAAATATATTTTTTGTTTTTCTCGCCTCCAAGAAGAGTAGCCATTAGCTGATTTTTGGAAACGATATAGTATTTATTGTCATTTGGAGAGAAATAACATTCGCAGTTTTTGAGAAAGCTTTCGATAGCGTGGTCGAAATCTCCAACCTTTGCAATAATCTCATCCCAATTGTCAAGCGAAGGATTTTTCTTGTCTGTGCTTGGCTTGTCCTCGTCCTCGACAGCTACAAAAGTAGGAGGATTTACCTTAATGCCATCCTTAGGAGGCTGTGGTGTCTCAGCAGATGTTGGGACAATTCCCTTAGACATAAGCGTAACCTTATCCTCTAATGAGGATAATCTGGACAAAATAGCGTCGTTTGAGGTGCTTAGCTTAGCGTCGCACATCTTCATAAGCGTCATTTCAGCACAAAGACGCTTGTTTGTTGGGTTTCTTAGCATATTGTTATATGCCTCGTCAAGAAGCTTCGAATGATAGAGCAGGGTTGGCATTTGGAAAAGAGATGCCGTTTGCTCAAGCATAGCATATTCCTGTGGAACAAGATCAAGATAGGTAGCGGCTCCACATGAGAGCTGAACCATCATATCTCTATAAAAAGAAGTGAGATCAGCGAAGAAAACCAAAACATCCTTTGATGAAACGACAATTTCATTAATGGTATCAAAAAGCTTTGCGTAATTGCGCTCAGCAATATTTTTCGCAACCTCGCACATTTTATCATAGGAGCTTGTACCGAGAATTTCGTTTACCAAAGCACCGTCAATAAGCTTGTGAGAGCCTGCGCAAAGCTCCATAAGGCTAATAGCGTCACGCATACCACCCTGAGCGGTCTTTGCTATTAGCTGAGCACCCTCATCATTAATTTCGATACCCTCGCTTTCAGCGATAAACATAAGCCTTTTTGAAAGCTCCTTGTTAGCTATTCTTCTAAAATCGAAGCGTTGGCATCTTGAAATAATAGTGGCGGGGATTTTATGTGGCTCAGTAGTAGCGAATATATACAAAACATGCTCTGGTGGCTCCTCAATGGTCTTTAAAAGAGCATTAAAGGCACTGTCGGAGAGCATATGAGCCTCGTCGATTATGTATACACGCTTTTTGAGCATAGCAGGAGTATAAACAACGCTATCTCTCAAATCTCTAATATAATCAACGCCTGTATTGGTAGCAGCGTCCATTTCGATAACATCAGTTGCTGTACCTTGATCAATAGCACGACAGTTTTCGCACTCGTTACAGGGGTTGCCGTCAATTGGATTAAGACAGTTAACTACCTTTGCAAGGATTTTGGCACAGGTTGTCTTACCAGTTCCACGAGAACCAGCAAAAAGATAGGCGTGTGACACAGAATTGTGCAAAGCCTCGTGTTTCAAAATAGAAGTGATGTGCTCCTGACCGGAAACATCTGCAAAAACCGTTGGACGGTATTTTCTATATAAAGCCTGATGCATTTTATCCTCCTTAAAATAGTGGTTAGTCTTTAACAAAGACAAGGTGTCATGTAAGATCATACATCTAAAATTCGAAAAGCCCTTATGCGCGCAAACCTAAAACAAATGCTCAGAACAAGCACCCTCACGGCACATCCTCAAAACTGCTTAGTGCTGCTTGGTCCCCCATCTGACACGGTTCACAGCCGAAAATTGCGCAAGACTCATCCGTCAACACACCCATAATAGGCGCTGACCGCACAAAAACAGTCCTCAAATTAGCGTTCACCCCTGCGTATAGCGGATTTCAGGTACAGGGTACCGCTACCACCCCAGCTAGTATGACCTTGCATCACACCTTGTTTTTGGCGTATTATTAATTATATATGCGTATACGCTTTATTAGTATAACACACTCATTAAATAAAGTCAAGGCAAGATTTGATTTTTCTTGCCTTAATTTTTATGCGTGATTTTTAAAATTCGGTTTCTATTTTTAAAAGTCGGTTATATTTTGTAACACGCTCAGCTCTACACGGCGCACCAGCCTTTATAAATTCCGTTCCACAGCCAACTCCGATGTCAGCAATAGAGGTGTCAACGGTTTCGCCAGAGCGGTGAGAGATGATGGTATAATAGCCCTTTTCCTTTGCAAGCTTTATAACATTCATAGTTTCGCTAAGAGTTCCGATTTGATTGGGCTTTACCAAAATTGCATTTCCAAGTCCATTGTCAATACCATGCTTTAAACGCTTTTCGTTTGTTACAAATAGGTCATCACCCACGAGAATACATTTTTTTGAAAGCTCGGGAGTTGCTATCTGCCAGCTTTTGTAATCATCCTCTCCAAAAGGATCCTCGATTGATAAAATAGGGTATTTTGATGCAAGGGAGCTCCACTTGGAAATTAATTCCTCTGAGGATAGCTCCTTGCTTGCCTTTGGTAAGAAATACTTGCCGTTTTTTGCCCATTCGCTTGATGCAATATCAAGCGATATTTTCACCTCGTCAGTAGAGTAGCCTGCAATTTGAATAGCAGAGATTATAAGCTCGATTGCTTCCTCCTCGCTTTTAAGGTCGGGAGCAAAGCCACCCTCATCTCCTACTGCAACAGAGAGGGAGCGAGAGGTAAGAAGTCTTTTAAGAGATGAGTAAATTTCGCATCCTGCCCTCAAAGCCTCGCTAAAATGGTCAAAGCCGACGGGCACTATCATAAACTCTTGAATATCAAGGTTGTTTGAGGCGTGAGCTCCGCCGTTTAAAATGTTCATCATAGGAGCAGGTATTCTGCGAGCCCTCTCGCCACCCAAATACTTGTATAGTGGTAGCTTGTAGTAGCCTGCGCATGCCTTCGCAGTTGCTAAGGATACAGCAAGAGTAGCGTTTGCACCGAGAACGCTTTTGTTTTCAGTACCATCAAGCTGAAGCATTATCTTATCAGCCAATCTAAAATCAGCATCAATGCCACTAAGCTCAGGTGCGATTATATTGTTGACATTTGAAACTGCCTTTAAAACCCCCTTGCCACAAAAGCGATTGCCACCGTCACGAAGCTCAACAGCCTCGTATTTTCCAGTTGATGCACCCGATGGGACCGATGCGACGCCATAGCTTCCATCGCTTAATGTGACCATAGCCTCAAGCGTGGGATTTCCTCTTGAATCAATGATTTCTCGTGCCTTTATTTGACATATTTTTAAAAACATAATATCCCCCAAAAAGTGATTTTTATATATTGTTTTCAAAATTCAAAAAAATATGTAAAAGTCAATTGATTAAAGGGGATATTGTGACAAATACAATTAATGGAATTTTTAATCATAAAAATATATAATTTATAAATTCAAAAATTCAATAAAATAAAAATTCAAGCAACAAAAAAATCGAGCTTTCGCTCGATTTTTTAGGTTTATTTTTTATCATCAGAGGAGTCGCCAGATGAAGCCCCGTCTGTAACAGGTACAGGAATTTCTGATGTGCTTACATATGCCTCATCGGGGGAAGAATCAGCATCGATTAAAACCTGTTCCTTTTCGTTAATAATACGCTCTTGTGCCTCGTGAATACCAATTTGGTGAAGCTCGAGGTCCTCTTTTGCCTTTTCGATAGCTTCCTTGGTTTCGATTCTTGATTGAGCCTCAACAGCGAAGGACGCTTGGATAAATTCCTCGTTATTGAAGATGTCTGGCTTGCTGTAAAGCTCCGTATCTGACGGCAGATTTTTCTTTTTCAGCTTTCTGTTTATCATATTGGTAAAGAAATAGGTGAGAACCGCACAAAGTGGAACTCCTATGAGCATACCAAGAAATCCGAAGAAGTGAGAGCAGATTGTAACTGCAGCGATAACTCCGATTGGAGTAAGACCGATTGATGCACCAATGATATGTGGTGCGAAAATATTTCCGTCGAGCTGTTGAACAACTATAATAAGAACAACAAACGCAAGTACCTTCCAAAATGCCTCATTGAGAGGTCCGCTTGAAATCAAAATAATAAGAGCGGAGGGAATTGCACCAATAAAAGGACCAAAGAATGGTATTACATTAGTACAGCCGACAATAACTCCAATGAGCACGGCATAATCGGTTATTTTGAATATTGCAAGCAAAATTCCAACAACCAAGCCAACAATCATAGAGTCACAAATCGTTCCTATTAGGTATCTACCAAAGGTTTTGTCGGTATATTTAGCAAATTCGATAACCTTTTCGTAGGTTTCCTTCTTAAACATAGCACAAATGCCTTTTTTAAGTCTTGCACCAATGTTTTCAGCGTGAATAAGGAAATAAACTGAAAGGATAATACCAACTACAATAGCAAATACTTGGTCGATAAGAGCCTTTGCAAAGTTCAAAATAAAGTTGAACGAGAAGTTAGTAGCCTGACCAAGGAATGATTGAATTTCAGGATTGAAGTTGCCCTTTTCATCAAATATAAATGCATAAACAGAGTCCAAAACCTGTTGAGAATCGAGGTTGGGGAAGTAGTTATTTAGCCATTCGATGACGGAATTAAACCAAGTGGTTATATTTTCTGTGGTAATGTTTGACAAAAGAGCAGATACGCTTTCGATAATTGAAGGCATGATCGCAAACAAAAGCACAGTAATAATAGAGAAGAAGATTACATAGGTGAGAACTAACGACAAAATTTTTCTTAGCTTAGGTCTTGGCTTGCCCTTTTCAACAAATTTAAATGCGTATTTGTGAAGCTTTTCATATAGCGGATGGCATATGTAAGCTATTACAAATCCATATATAAATGCTGAAATAGCGCCGAAGAACGCACGAATTGCCAAATTAATCTTGCCAAGGTTGATAAACACGAAGATAAGTGCTATCAAAAGTGCAATAACAACGAAGGCATAAAGAGCAATTGTGAAGTATTTGTCGTTCTTTTTAAAGTTTTTGAACATCGGCGTACTCCATAAAAATTATTTTTCAATAATATTCTATACTATTTTAAAAAACAAGTCAATAGAAAAAATTATTTTTTCACAAGATTTTCTCTTAATTTTCAGATAGATTTTGAAATACCTAAATTTAAAATAAAAAACCGGGCGAAATCTCGCCCGATTTTGAATTAGTTTCCACTTGTGCTGTAGTTAGGAGCTTCCTTTGTGATATTGATATCATGAGGATGAGATTCACGAAGACCTGCACCAGAGATCTTAATAAATTGTCCCTTAACCTTGAGCTCCTCGATGGTTTGGCTACCACAATAGCCCATACCTGCACGAAGACCACCCATAAGCTGGTAAACTGTGTCAGCAAGAGGTCCCTTGTAGGGAACACGGCCCTCAACTCCCTCAGGAACAAGCTTTTTGTTGCCCTCTTGGAAGTATCTGTCCTTTGAGCCCTTTTCCATTGATGCAAGAGAGCCCATTCCACGATATACCTTGAACTGACGGCCTTGGTAAATTTCGCTATCTCCAGGGCTTTCCTCACAGCCTGCGAGAAGTGAACCAACCATGATTACATTAGCACCAGCTGCAATAGCCTTTGTTATATCTCCACTATACTTGATACCACCGTCTGCGATAACAGGAATACCATATTCCTTAGCAACAGTGTAAGCGTCAAAAATAGCTGTAATTTGAGGAACACCAATACCTGCAACAATACGAGTTGTACAAATAGATCCAGGACCTATACCAACCTTAATAGCATCAGCACCAGCCTCAATAAGGTCACGAGCAGCAGCTGCGGTTGCGATGTTTCCTGCAATGATTTGAGCATCAGGATATGCACTCTTAATCTTTTTAAGGCAATCTACAATGTTCTTTGAGTGACCATGTGCAGAGTCGAGAACGAGGAAGTCAGCTCCAACAGCAAGAAGAGCACCCGCACGCTCGATTACATTATCAGTAACACCGATAGCAGCTCCGCAGAGAAGTCTACCAAACTCATCACGAGCGGTGTTAGGATACTTTGTAGCCTTTTCTATATCCTTAGTAGTGATAAGACCTCTAAGGTTACCCTCATCGTCTACAATAGGAAGCTTTTCAATCTTATACTTGCAAAGAAGCTCCTTTGCATCATCAATAGATGCGCCCTCTTTAAGAGTGATAAGGTTGTCCTTTGTCATATAGTCCTTGATAGGAACATTAAGATCGGTCAAAAATCTCATATCACGGTTGGTGATGATACCAACAAGCTTTTTACCATCAACGCAAATTGGAACACCAGAAATGCGATATTTAGCCATAAGCTGGTCAGCCTCAGCAACTGTGTTGTCGGGAGAAAGGAAGAATGGGTTTCTAATAACGCCATTTTCACTTCTTTTAACTCTTTCAACCTCTTCAACCTGTTTTTGAATAGGCATATTTTTATGGATAACACCAACTCCACCCTCACGAGCAATTGCAATAGCAAGAGCAGACTCGGTAACAGTATCCATAGCTGCACTCATAAGCGGAATGTTGAGCTTGATTTTTTTAGTGAGATGAGTCTCAAGAGTAACCATTTTAGGAACGATTTCACTCTTGGCAGGAACGAGAAGTACATCATCAAAGGTAATGCCCTCACGCCCGAATTTGTAGTCGAAAAGATTTTCAGCCATTTAAAATTCCTCCGTGTATCCCTCTGAAAAGAGTAGAAAATATTAATAAATATTTTTTCTATTATAAATCTAAAATGCAGATTTGTCAACAAAAATCTTTAAAAAAATGTAAAATCAAATTGTTTTAGTTAAAAAAGCAGTGAAATCGGCATTTACAAGACTTACATAAGCATTAAGACACGCTTCCTCGTTCTCGAAAATCCCAAAAATCGAGGGACCACTTCCACTCATTAGTGCACCGAGAGCACCGTTATCAAGAAGAATTTTCTTGATTTGTTGTGTATTAGGCAGAGCTGGTAGAATAACGCTTTCAAATTTATTGTATAGCTTTGAACAGATTTCAGTGGGAGAACCATTTTCTACACTTGCCAAAAACTCCTCAATATTCGAGCTGTCCGTACAATTTGTACCAAATTTTTCATCAAGCATTGCAAAAGCCTGAGGAGTAGAAACGCTTGAAGAATCAATGGCACAAACTACATATAAGCCCGCAAGGCTTTTTATAGGAGTTAGGATTTCGCCAACACCCTCGCAAAGACAAGTTCCACCGTGAATGCAAAAAGCAACATCAGCACCAAGCCTTGCTCCAAGCTCACAAAGGCGTTCAATAGGTAGCATATCATCAAAATATTGATTTAAAAGCAAGAGCGTGGCAGCGGCGTCAGTGCTACCACCAGCCATTCCTGCACAAACGGGAATTATCTTTTCTACATAAATAGTAAAGGTATAGCCGGTAATACCTGTTTCCTGCAAAAATAGCTCACATGCTCTGTAAACAAGGTTTTTCTTATCCCATTTGATTTCATTAGATGAGCCAGATAGCTTTATCTTGTTTTTCTTCGATTTTTCTACTACCATTGTGATTTCATCGCAAAGAGAAACAGTCTGCATAACTGATTTGATATTATGGTAGCCATTTTCTCTTTTTGATAAAACATCAAGATAAAGATTTATCTTGGCAGGAGCAGAGATAGAATATTTAGTCATAATTATTTAGCATCAAGCCATGTGCCACCAATGCCGGTATCGGCAGTTAATGGGGCAGAGAGCCTTACAGCGTTCTCCATTTCTGTTTTAAGAATTTCACGAGCCTTGTCAGCACAGGATTTGTGAGCCTCAACAATAAGCTCATCGTGTACTTGAAGAATTAATTTTGCATCAATTTTAGCCTCTTTAAGGGCGTTGAATACCCTAATCATAGCTATTTTTATAATATCAGCGGCACTGCCTTGAATAGGAGAGTTCATAGCAACTCTTTCTCCAAAGGAGCGAATGTTATAATTCTTGGATTGAAGCTCTGGAATATATCTGCGTCTTGCAAACATGGTTTCAGCATATCCCTTTTCCTTAGCACCTTCAATCAAAGATTGAATATAGCTATGAACATCGGGATAGGTAGCAAAGTAAGAGTCAATATAAGCCTTTGCTTCCTTTCTTGTTGTGTGTAGATCCTTAGCAAGAGAGAACTCACCAATTCCATAAACAATACCGAAGTTAACTGCTTTAGCACGCTTTCTAAGCTCGGGAGAAACCATATCGGCAGAAACATTGAATACCTGCGATGCGGTCATTGTATGAATGTCCATTCCAGAATTGAAGGCGTATATCATATTAGCATCGCCAGAGAGGTGTGCAAGCACCTTTAACTCGATTTGAGAATAGTCCGCATCAATAAGAACATAGTCCTCGCTTTTGGGAATGAAGTATTTTCTTAGCTCCTTTCCAAGTTCAGTTCTTATAGGAATGTTTTGAAGGTTAGGCTCTGATGAGGAAAGACGGCCTGTCACAGTAACGGTTTGATTAAAGGTAGAGTGTATTCTTCCATCATCACCTGCAACCTTTAAAAGCCCATCACAATAGGTGCTTTTAAGCTTCATAAGCTGTCTATATTCCAAAATTTCATCAATGATAGGGGATTCACTTCTTAAATCCTCAAGGACATGAGCATCAGTAGAATAGCCACTTTTGGTTTTCTTTCCGTGAGCAAGTCCCATCTTTTCGAACAAAACTACACCAAGCTGCTTTGGAGAATTTATATTAAATTCCTCACCTGCAAGCATATATATTCTTGATTTGAAGCCCTCGGCAAGGTCGGAAAGATATTGTCCATAGGACAAAAGACCATTTGTATCAACCTTAAAGCCAAGCCTTTCCATAGAGGAAAGCACCTTAGCAAGTGGAATTTCTATATCGTTCAGTATAGCTAATGCATTGATTTTTTCGCACTCAGCATAGAGTATCTTATAAAGCTCGAATATAAGCTGAGCACCGTGCTCTGGCGTAAATTCAGCGTTTAAATATTTAATGCAAAGCTTGTCAAGCTCATATGATGCATCAGAGGGAGATACAAGATATGCAGAAAGCATAGTATCAAAATAACAATCAAATTCAAATGAGCTTGACCACGATTTATAATCGTGACAAATTATCTTATTGCTTTCAAGGAAGCTTGAAAAATCATCTCCGTCATAGGAAAAGCTATATTTTTCGTTATAAATATAGAGCTTTTTTTCGTGAAAATGAACGGCAAGAGTTTCACCCTTTATGTCATCAAGAACGCCAATAGGAAAGGCTTCCTTTACATCCTCAGTTGATATTACGGGAGCAGAAATGCTTTGCCTTTTTGTTGGATCAAATACTATGTTGAATTTTTTGAGAAGGCTTTCAAATTCAAGCCTTAAAAACAGGTCAGATGCAATCTCGGCATCTATGCCTCTATATTCAAAGTCAGCAATATCCTTACCAATAGGAGCATCACAAGCAATGGTAGCCAAGAACCTTGAGATATAAGCCATCTCGTGGCCAGCCTCGAGCTTTGCCTTCATTCCAGCAGATAGGGTAGAGTCGGCATAGGATTTATAAATTTCATCAAGAGAGCCAAAGTCAGCAACAAGCTTGAATGCACCCTTTTCTCCAATTCCTGCAATGCCTGGAATATTATCAGAGGAATCACCCATAATAGCCTTTACATCTATAAACTGAGTAGGTGTTACTCCAAAGTCCTCAATGAATTTATTGGTGTCGTAAAGAATATCCTCCTTGGTTTTTACAAGAATAACCGAACAGCTTGCGTTGATTAGCTGAAGCGAATCACGATCTCCTGTCAAAATGTAGGAATGAATATCCATATCGCTCATGGCAATACGAGAAACAGTACCGATAACATCATCAGCCTCGTAGCCCTCAAGCTCAACAACATTAAAGCCAAGTGCCTTTACTGCATCCTTAGCATAGGGAAGCTGAGCAGCAAGCTCCTCGGGCATTGGCTTTCTATTAGCCTTATAAAAGTCGTGTGCTAAATGTCTAAATGTCTTAGCACGCAAATCAAAAGCCACAACTGCATAGTCTGGCTTTAAATTATCAAGATGTCTTTTTAAAATGGTGAGCATACCATAAACAGCATTGGTAGGTAGTCCATCCTTGGTTGAAAGTGGGCGAATACCATAAAATGCACGGTTTAAAATACTGTTACCATCTACAATAAGAAGCTTTTTCATTTTTCCTCGTTCTCCATAGCGTTTTCGATAGCAATAGCAAGCTGATCAGCACAGGAGGTGCCACGACCACGGCAATCATTTCCTCTTAAAATTTCTATTACCCTTTTGCCATCCATACCCTCAACAAGCTTGGAAATAGCCTTTAAATTGCCATCACAGCCACCTCTAAATGAAACCTCGGATAGAACTCCATCGGTAATATCAAAGCTTATAAGCATAGAGCAAACGCCCTTTGGCTTGAAAGAATATTTCATAAAAATCTCCTTTTTATCTCGAAAAAATGTAGCATTTTTCGAAAATATATGATAATATATAGGTGTTACAATTATTTTAACAAAAAACGGAGAAAATTTCAATATGAGAATGAAAAAAAAGCGTCACGGCACAGAAAGATTGTCACTTATGGGTAAACTTATCGTTCAAGATCCGTCAAGTGCACCTAAAAATGTAGAGGCTATATATGGAAACAATAATCCCCTCAGAGTGGAGATTGGCTGTGGCAAGGGCGATTTTATAAGAGGTAAGTCAGAGCAGGAGAAGGATTACAACTATCTTGCAATTGAAAAAATAGCAGATGTTTTAACTCTTGCTACCGAAAAGTATGCAGGCTCAAAGGGGCTTGGCTCGCTCGCTCCAAATGGTGGTTGGCAAAGACCTGATGGAACAATATGCCCACTTGGAGCTGAGGCAGTTGACTTTACTAACGAGGAAATAGGAAATGTAAGATTTGCATTGGGCGATGCTGCGGAGCTTTTAAAGGACTTTCCTGATAATTCCGTAGATGCTATATATGTTAATTTCTGCGATCCTTGGAGTAAAAAGGGACATACAAAGCGTCGTCTTACATACATTAGCTTCTTGAATATGTATTCAAGGATTTTGGTGAATGGTGGAAAATTCTATTTTAAGACTGATAATAGAGATTTGTTTGATTTTTCACTTGAACAGGTAGATATATCAAGCTTTGAGCTTGAATATAAGACATACGACCTACATGCATCCGAAATGAATGATGTTAACATACAGACAGAGTACGAGCGTAATTTCACCGAAAAGGGCTTTAAGATAAATATGCTTATCGCAAAAAATAAAAAATAATGCTTACCTTTTTAAAAAAGCATCATATCATAAAATTGAGAGGCAATTCTCAAATAAATTTATAAAGGAAACGATATGAACGAAATCAATATTATTTCCTCTGACGCTCGATATGATGCTCTTTACGAAAGGCTAAGGCAAGGTGGCTATTCCTGCAAGCTATGTAATATAAATGATGATATGGATTGTAGGATTTTAATATTGCCAATCAAGAGCACGCTTACTGACGAGGAGCTTTCAAGTATTCTTCGGCGGATAAAAAGCGATGCTCTTGTTTTTTCTGGAGAGAGCGAAAGAGTAAAAAGGTATTTTAATGGAGCAATAGTCGATTATACCTTGGATGAGAAATTTATAGATGCCAATGCGTATATAACGGCCGAGTGCTCAATAGCTCTTGCACAGATAGATTCTAAGCGAACAATGCGAGGAGCTAAGGTAGCTATCATAGGCTATGGTAGAATAGGAAAGCATCTTACAAGGCTTCTTATAGGAATGGGAGCAGAGGTATATGTGCTTGCAAGACGAGAGGGTAGTCGAGCCGAGGCGGAGATGGCAGGAGCATTTGCTCTTGGAATAGACGGTATTAATGAGAAAAGGTATGACTTGATTTTTAATACTGTTCCAAGCAAAATAATCACAAGGTCACAAAGCGATAAAATCCCAAGGAATACCATAACTTACGACCTTGCATCCTTGCCAGGTGGCTTTGAGGATGACGCTTTTCCAAAAAGAGCACTTGCACTACCTGGAAAAATGATGCCTAAAAGTGCAGGTGAGGCGATATTTGATTTCGTTGAGAGATACTTTTCTAACGAAAGGAAATAAGTATGATAGGATACGCATTTTGTGGTTCATTTTGCACCCACAAGCAAAGCGTTGAGCAACTGGTTCACTTGAAGGAGCAGGGATATGATATTTTGCCTATAATGAGCGAAAATGTATATTCTACGAATACTCGCTTTGGAGAGGCAAGTGAGCTTATAAAAAGGGTAGAGACAATTACAGGTAGAGAGGTGGTTCATACAATTGTAGAGGCAGAGCCACTCGGTCCTAAAATAGCTCTTGATGCACTTGTTATAGCACCATGTACGGGAAATACTCTTGCAAAAATCGCAAGAGGAATAACTGATACTGCAGTGACAATGACCGCTAAGGCTCACCTAAGAGCTGATAGACCACTTGTTGTGGCACTTTGCTCAAATGATGCTCTAAGTGCAAATCTGCAAAATATAAGCATATTGCTTGAACGCAAGCATGTGTATTTTGTGCCAATGAAGCAGGATGATCCAACAAGAAAGCCTCACTCACTAATATCGGAGTTTTCTCTGGTTCCTGAGACCTTGTCACATGCGATAAGCTCGAAGCAATTAAGACCGATTTTTATATAAAAAAAGCCCTGCAATTTTTGTTGCAGGGCTTTTGTAATTATTCATAAAGAATATTGTTGTATTGTAAAATCTATGAATTTTTGAATATTTAAATTTAAAAATTCAAATCTGCGTTATCCATCCACCATCCTCGCACAAGTCATTAAAGTCGTGCTGACGCAAAAATTCATATGCGGCAATGGCAACAGAATTGGATTGATTAAGGGAGCGAAGCCCTTCTTTCATAGGGATTCTAAGGCATTTTTCAGGAAATGATGCTAAAAGCTTTTCGGGCAGACCACAGCTTTCCTTGCCAAAGAAGAAATAAGCGTTATCACCATATTGAATATCAGTATATTTTTTAGATGCTTTTTTGGTAAAAAGATAAAATTCTATGTCCTTATTCTTATCAAAAAAATCATCAATATTCTCATAATATCTTATATCAAGATGATACCAGTAATCCATTCCTGCACGCTTCAATTTTGCGTCATCAATTTTAAAGCCAAAGGGCTTTATCATATGCAGGGTAGCGTCAGTTGCAGCACAGGTGCGAGCAATGTTTCCTGTGTTTTGTGGAATTTCAGGCTCTAATAAAACTATGTTAAGCTTACTCATTTTTTACTCCAAAAAGGTTTTTCTACGACTATTATAATATCAAATTTGTCAAAAAACAACGCTTTTTGTAATAAAATTAAATTAAAATTTATAAATAAGTATGGAATTTGACAATTTTGTGTGCTATTATATATATGTTAAAATAGGTTTACCAAGTGAAAGGACGCCGTTTGGCGATTATAAAATGGGAATTTTTTCAAAAATATTTGGCACTTACAGTGATAAGCAAATAAAAAAGATAATGCCAATAGTCGATAAAATAGAAGAGCTTGCTCCTGATTTTAAGGAAATGAGCGATGCTGATATGCGTGCTATGACTGACAAATTTAAGCAAAGACTTGCAGATGGAGAAACGCTTGATGATATTCTTCCCGAGGCTTACGCTCTTGTCAGAGAGGCTGATGATAGAGTTCTTGGCAAAAGGCCCTTTAAGGTTCAGCTTATTTGTGGAGTTTTGCTTCATCAGGGACGAGTTGCAGAGATGAAGACTGGTGAGGGTAAAACTCTTGTTGCAACCCTTCCTGCGTATCTTAATGCTCTTACTGGAAAGGGCGTGCACATAGTAACTGTAAACGAATATCTTGCTGACCTTGGCAGAGATGAGATGGGAAGAGTTTTCGAATTTCTTGGTCTTACAACAGGTCTTATCGTTCATGGACAAACAAAGGAAGAGAAAAAGCTCGCATATGCTTGCGATATAACATATGGTACAAATAACGAGCTTGGCTTTGATTATCTTCGTGACAATATGGTTGGAAGCGTTGAAAGAATTTGTCAAAGAGGACATAACTTTGCAATAGTCGATGAGGTTGACTCCATTCTTATTGATGAGGCGAGAACTCCTCTTATAATTTCCGGCGAGGGAAGAAAGAGCACTGATCTTTATAAGAAGGTAGACGAGTTTGTAAAAAAGCTATCTAAGCATGTAGTAAAAGAGCTTGATATGAAGGTGCTTAATGATGTTGTATACATTTTTAACGCTGAATATTATGACTACAAGGACGGTGGCGACAAGCGTGAGCTCATTCTCGAAAGCAAGATTTTTTCAAGCCTTGAAGAGGTTCAACAGAGAATAGATGAGCTTAAAGAAGATTATTTAAACGATAAGATGCCTATAAAGAAGGAAACAGAGTTTTCCGACAAGGCTCTTTTAAAGTATAATTCTTGCTTGTTTGAGGCAGGAGCAAAGAACGGCAACCGTGATAATTACCTAAAAATAAGACTTGAAGCAAGAGATTACATTGTTGATGAAAAGGCAAGAAGTGTAACTCTTACTAAGCACGGAATTGAAAAGGCAGAGAGCTACTTTAAGCTTGGCGAGTACTCGGTTGATAAGAGTGAAGACGGCACTATTGAGGATTTTGATGAAAATCTATTAACCTCTCCACAAAACTCTGAGCTTAATCACCATATTCAAATTGCTATAAAGGCTCATGGAATTATGCACAGAGATATTGATTATGTTGTTAGCAATAATCAGGTAATCATAGTTGATACCTTCACAGGCCGTTTAATGCCCGGAAGACGCTATAATGATGGCTTGCATCAAGCAATAGAGGCTAAGGAGCATGTAAATGTTCAAAAGGAAAACCGCACTATTGCTACCATTACATTCCAAAACTATTTTAGAATGTATACAAAGCTCTCAGGAATGACTGGTACAGCACTTTCCGAGGAGATGGAGTTTAGAGAAATATATGGTCTTGATGTTGTTGAGGTTCCAACCAACAAGGAAATGATAAGAAAGGACCATAATGACCTTGTTTACAGAACAAGGGAAGCAAAGGAAAGAGCAATTATAAGAAAAATTGAGGAGTGCCACGCAAAGGGACAGCCTGTGCTTGTTGGTACTGTATCAGTTGAAAAATCGGAGCAATTATCTAAAAAACTGAATCAAAAAAACATTCCTCATAATGTCTTAAATGCAAAGCACCACGAAAAGGAAGCTGAAATAGTTGCTCAGGCAGGTAAGCTTGGTGCAGTTACCATTTCAACAAATATGGCAGGTCGTGGAACGGATATTATGCTCGGTGGTAATGCGGAATATCTTGCTAAATTAGAGCTTAAAAAGAAGGGCTATGAGGATGAGCTGATTGCTCTCGCTACGGGACTTTCGGAGTCTATTAGCGATGAGGCTCGTAAGGTAAGGTCGCTTTATCGAGAGTATTATGCAAAATTCAAGAGTGAAATAGCTCCCGAGGCGGAGGCTGTTAAAAAAGCAGGCGGACTGCTTATAATTGGTACAGAGCGTCACGAGAGTAGAAGAATAGATAATCAGCTAAGAGGTCGTGCTGGACGACAGGGAGATCCAGGAGAGTCAATTTTCTATCTTTCGTTAGAGGATGATCTTGTTCGCCTTTTTGGTGGTGATAGAATAGACGGCATTTTTGGAAGAATGCTTGATGATGATACCCCACTTGATATGAGACTTCTTTCTGGTATGGTCGAAAATGCCCAAAAGAGAATAGAGTCAAACAACTTCCAAAGAAGAAAGCATGTTATCTCCTATGATGATGTTATGAACCAACAAAGAAATACCATCTACGCACAGCGTAGAGAGGCTCTTGAAGGAAAGGATTTAAGAGAAAAAATCGAAAAAATGATTATTTCTACTATTTCTAATGCAGTCGAGCTTCATACCATGGGTGCAAGAGAGGAATGGGAGATTAAGAGCCTCATAAGTAAATACAATGGTCTTATTTGCTCATCAGGTGATTTTGCCGATGATAAAATATCAAGGGATGAGATAAGAGAGACTCTTGTTGATCGTGCTATAAAGCTATGGAAGGAAAAGGAAGAAAAGTTTGGCGAGGAGAAGGTTCGCATGGCGGAGCGAGATTTGCTCCTTAGAAATGTAGATGAAAAGTGGATGGATCATCTCGAGGCTATGGAGGATCTTCGTGATAGCATTTCTCTTCAATCGTATGCTCAAAGAAATCCCGTAAACGAATATAGACTTGCCGGCGCAGACCTTTTCGATGATATGGTTGTGGCAATCCGTGAGGATACAGTAAGACAAATACTGTCAATTTCAAAAATTGAAAAGATAAGCGCACAGGACGCTGCGAAAATTCATAGCGAGGGCTTTGCCTCAGAGGGTGGCTCAGGAAAGCAGGCTCCGCAGCAGGTTAACAAGCAACCTGTTAGGGTACAAAAGGTTGGAAGAAACGAAATGTGTCCCTGCGGAAGTGGTCAAAAGTACAAAAAATGCTGTGGCGCTAACCGAAGCGGAGAGTAAAAAATGGGATTTGGAATAATGATTATAGGGTGCTTTTTCCTATTGTTAGGAGCGTTTACCTCGCTCGCACCCTTTACATATGTTATTGGAAGTGCGATTTTGCTTTATTCCTTGAAGGAATTAATAAGGCAAAATAAGCTTTTCATTGTGACAATGTCACTCACCGTAGCTCAGCTGGCTTTGTCAATGGTGAATATGTTCGTTTATGTGCTTTCAGCCTCGCAAACGCTTGTAGATGTTTTTGCAAATGTGTTACAGCTGATGAACTTCTCGCTTTGCATGGTGCTTATAACCTCGATTTTTATACTTGCAAAAGAGGTGGAGCTGCCATCGCTCCAAGGAAAAATAATTCTTACATATGTTTTTGCGGGAATTTATTTTGTTGCGATGATGCTTGCAAATACTGCCTTTAAAAGTAGTGAGGTGGGTATGCAAAGAGTAGCGGTTATAGTTTTCTTTACACAGCTCATATATGTTATTATGACCTTGGTTGTCGTGGTAAATTCTTATATGCGAATATGCTATGAGGATGATGTCGATATGACCAAAAAAACAGGAAATGCAACTCTTGATTTCTTAAACGATAAGCTAAATGTTGCAATGACACCAAAAGAGAAGAAGGATATTGAAAAAAACAAGGGAGAGAAGAAATGAAAAAGCGATATTTTATAATAGCTGCAATATTTTTGTTCAATCCAATTGTTAGTATTTTCGATATTTTGCCAGATTTTATAGGATATTTTCTGCTTATGAAGGCGTTTACCGATGCCTCGTATGTGTTTGACAACGCATCAGAAACACACGATGCTATGAAAAGAATGGGACTTATATCCATTTTTAAAATGGTTTGTCTTGTGATTTTGCCAAGCACAGATGCTACAATGGCGCTGGTTTTCTCCTTTACATTCTCGATTTTAGAGCTTATGTACGGAATAGGAGCATTCCAAAGGCTATTTGATACAACCTCGTTCATTTGTTTAAGATGTGATGAGGATAGGTTTGTTTCTAAGAGTGAAAAGCTGAAAAAATTCACGATAGGATTCTTTATAGTGAGGATTTTGTGTGCAACAATTCCTGATCTTTTCACGCTGTTTTTAAGCGATCCAAGCAATGCTTGGAAGGTAAGATTTAGAACACTTGCGTTCATATTTACCGTTATTATTGCGTTGATTGTCGGTCTTGTTTGGCTTGTAAGAACCACCTCGTTTTTCAAAAAAACTCTTACTAAAAATGTTAACGATAAGATAATTCAAGCCTTTAACGAGGAAATGAAGGATCGTCAAAGCGTATTTTTCTCTAAGGATTTTATCTTTGCTATTGGAATAATTATCGCATCAATGATTTTTGCAATTGATGTTTATATTGATAAGATAGAGTTTTTGAGCGATATACTTATAGCACCGATATTTATTGTTGCGTTTGCTTTTCTTATCAAGAAAAGATATATATCAGTAGGCAAGCATGAGGGATTTTTGATTTCCTTGCTTTCAATACATTTTGTTGTGTCAATTTTGAATACTGTATTTTATACCATTTTCATAAAAGAGCATCTAACCACAGATGCGTTAAGAAAATCCTATGGTATTTTTATGACGGAGGCTCAAAGAGCGTATTTGCCAGTAAGAATTTTGACTGGTATTGAGTCCTTGGTACTCTTGGGAATAATTACTCTCACATTGTATCTTTTTAAGAAATATTCAATTGAGAGAATGATTGAAAATCCAAGGTTCTTTTCTGAAATGAGCATAGATGGATATTTGAAGGAATATTCTGCAATAGCTCACAAAAAGTGCGTTATTGCTTGGTTGGGAGCAGTAGCGTATGCAATTTCCTCTTTTGTGTATGTTTGCATAGTTCCGTACAAGGTATCATATGTTGTGTTCAATATGTGTATAGGAATATTTTTCTTGCTGACATACTATCATGCATTGTCATATATAAGAGATGAAATTTTCAAAAAAATACTTAAATATTCGTAAAAAATGCCTATCTTTTGATAGGCATTAATTTTTTGAAAAATTAATTTGATTTTCTATTGAATATTTAGAGAAGTAGTGCTAAAATGTAGTCGAGGATATAAAATTTCGTTAACTTTGGAGAAATTATGTCTAAGAAGATAGATATGCTTAATGGTGGAGTTGTAAAGAAAATACTTGTGTTTACAATTCCAATAATGCTTCAAGGCATTTTGCAAAATATATATAACTCTGCCGACCTTGTAATTGTAGGTAGGTTTTCTGGCGATACAGCTCTTGCATCAGTAGGTGCAACAACTGCGATTTACAATGTGTTAATCGCTCTTTTTCTTGGCTTTTCGGCTGGGGTTGATGTCGTTTCCTCGTTCCATCACGGAATGAGAGATTATAAGGGCGTTAAGCAGGTTATTGATACTGCTGTTATTATTGCACCTTTGCTTGGCTTGTGCGTAACATTTGTTGGCTTGTTTTTAGCAGAGCCTATGCTGGTGCTTATGAAAACGCCTGTCGAGGATGGGGTTTTAGAGGGAGCAGTTATATACCTTAGAATAATTGTATGTGGCGTTCCGTTTTCGCTACTTTATAACTTTTGTGCTGCCGTATTTAGAACCTCGGGAGAAACAAAAAGACCGTTTATATACCTTGCAATTTCTGGAATTGTAAATGTTATTTTGAATATTGCTCTTGTGGCAGGCTTTAATCTTGGCGTGGTTGGAGTAGCTATTGCAACGGTTATTTCGCAAGCTTTATCCGCAACGCTTATTTTGCTGGACTTGATGTACAATAAGGGACTGTTTACCTTTTCATTTAAAAATGCAGAGTTTTCAAAGCAGAAATTTTTGAAAATCATAAGAGTAGGCATTCCTGCTGGTATTCAAAGCTGTGCATTTAATCTTTCTAATGCATTTTTGCAATCGGGCGTTAACTCGTTTGGAAAGGACGCAATTGCAGGTAGCACGGCAGTTGCGACAGTAGAGGGACTTATGTGGGTAACTCTTACCTCGTTCCAAAATGGCACTACAACCTTTATAAGTAAGAATGTTGGAGCAGGGCGAATAGAAAGAGTAAACAAGATTTTGTTTACCACTATCTCTATGACTGCAATTTTAGGAATTTTTATAGGAATGGGCTCGTTCTTGCTTTCAGAGCCTATTATGTCCATCTTTATTACAGATAATCAGCTTGCATTGGATGCGGCACTTGAAAGGCTTAGCGTTACATTCCCAGTTTATTTTCTTGCAGGTATAATGGGAGTTATGCCTGGTGGTGTAAGAGGACTTGGATATAGCTTGTCGCCATCGCTAATTTCTATTATTGGTGCTTGTGGAGTTAGAATTGTTTGGATATATACCGTATTTCAAGCAAATAGATCTCTTTGGGTGCTATATCTTGTTCATCCTATAACTTGGGTTATTACCAATATTGCTTTGGTTATAAACTATATAATTTGCTATAGAATAGTGAAAAACAGAATAAATGGTCAAAAAAAGACGCTTGCTACGAGTGTTTCTACATAAAAAATATTATTTTAAAACATTTTCGAAAAAGGTCTTGACAAAACAACAATAAATGTGTAAAATATAATGCGTGACCGCTGTCACGCTAAGGACCAATAGCTCAGTTGGTTAGAGCAACCGGCTCATAACCGGTTGGTCCGGGGTTCGAGTCCCTGTTGGTCCACCAAAACAAAAGCACTCCTTTTTGGGGTGCTTTTGTTTTGTCGATTGAATTGGGTACTCTTACTCCGCTTCGTGCTTGCACGAATGGGGTGCGCATTTTCGGCTAAGACCGTTGTCTGCTTGCAAGCATAAGGTCAGACGAAAATAGCTCGCTTGCGAGCCGAACCTGTTGGTCCACCAAAAATTCTCGGGAGCAAAGTTCCCGAGAATTTTTACTTATTACCTCTTCACTCTTCACTTTTCACTAAAAACGCTCCCGAGAATTTTGAAGTAATAGGTAATAGTGAAGAGTTAAAAAGTGAAAATTACATTGGTTAGGATAGTTCTCAAGTTGGTCCACCAAATAAAGAAGGTAGGTGTTATGCCTGCCTTTTTTATTTGCTCGAATTTCATTATACAGGGACTCGATTATAGACTTGAATTGTTTTGTATATTGTGATATAATAAGAAAAATATTACAAGCGAGCAGAGTGGATAAAAATGAAAACATGTTATATTGCTTGCGCACTTGATTTTACACCTAATATTAGCCTTTGTGAGGGCGATTTTTTGATAGGTGCTGACAGGGGCGCTCAAATACTCGAAAATAATGGAATAACGCCTAATTTAGCTATTGGTGACTTTGATTCCTGCGATAAAGAAATAAAATGTAAAAATATAATTCGCTTTCCAGTTAAAAAGGATTATACAGATAGTGAGCTTGCTATTATGCATGCAATAAAGCTTGGATATAAAAAAATTCAAGTTTTTGGGGCTATTGGTGGAGCACTTGATCATACTCTTGCAAATGTTGCAATCCTTGCGAAATACGCAGAGCAGGGCATTGATTTATCATTTATAGACGGTGAAAATGTGTTATTCGCTATATCAAACGGCTCGGTAGCCTTTTCGAGCGAGGCAGAGGGAAGAATATCCCTGTTTTCCTTTGGAAACGAGGCTATGGGAGTTTTTGAAAAAGGGCTTTTATATGAGCTTGATAATGCAACCTTAGAAAATACAACCCCACTTGGCGTTAGCAATGAATTTGTAGGTAAGGCTTCGCAAATAATAGTAGGGCAAGGAACGCTGATTATTTATACATCGAGAAAAAATTACGAAAACTACTTGACAAGATAGCTTGTCTATGCTAAAATTCATACATCGCACAATTAAATATTCAGGGGTGCTGTTATGGCTGAGATGGAAAATTCCAAACCCTTTAACCTGATACGGATAATGCCGGCGTAGGAAGATAATATTAATCTTGAAATATTGTTACCGCATGGATATTTTCCTGTGCGGTAATTTTATATTTTAAGGAGGTTTCCTATGGAAACAAAATTTCTTCAAAGCAAGCAAATACTTGCTTTAACACAAAGTGCAATTTTTATAGCACTTGCAACAGTTTTGAGCTTCTTACCCGTTTATGAAATGCCAATGGGTGGCTCGGTGACCTTGGCGAGCATGCTCCCGATACTCTTTATAGGCGTTAAATTCGGCTATAAATGGGGAATGAGTAGTGCAGGCATATACGCTTGTATTCAGCTATTTCAAGCTCTCATAAAGGGAAATGTATTCATTTATTGTAATGGCTTTGGAGTTGTTCTTCTTTGTGTGTTGTTTGATTACATAGTACCATTTGGAATACTTGGTCTTTCTGCGTTCGCTAAGCCAAAGGCAGGCGAAAAGCTAAGCATTATTAAGACATCGATTGTTTTTGCTATTTTGGTGGCAATTAGATTTGTATGTCACTTTATCACAGGTGTTGCAATTTGGGGACAATGGGCACCTGAGGGAATGGGTAAATTTGTTTATTCATTGATTTATAATGGTCAATATATGCTTCCAGAGCTTATTATAACTGTTGTGATTGCCGTATTCCTTATGTCATCAAGCCAAATAGAAAAGCTACTTACAAAAAATTAATCATTAATGCTTGGCATTTTTGCCAAGCATTTTTGCGTATTTTACGAATATTGTTGAAAAATGTAGATGTATATGATAAAATGACCTTATAATTCATAACAAGGAGAGAATATATGCATAGCTTATTTGGCACAAAGCACATTATTTTAATTGTTGTCTCGATTGCACTTATAGTTGGTCTTTTTATTCTTTCAAAAAGATTTAAATTTAAGACAATTTGTAAGACGCTATTTTATGTAGGAATTGTTTCCGAAATCGTAAAGATATTCTATTATATCTTGGCAAATGAGGAGAAGTACGGTGGAGTATTGCCAAAGACTGACCTTCCTTTCCATCTTTGCTCAATTCAAATCATCTTTATTGCGATAATTAATGTAAGCCAAAATGAAAAATTAAAGAGATTTATTTTGAGCTTTATGCTTCCAAGCTGTCTTTTTGGTGGACTCGCAGCGATATTGATAGCTACCACCTCATCACTTAACGCATGGGTAATAACAGTTCAATATTTCTTGTATCACATAGCAATTGTTGTTTTTGCCTTGAATCTACTTACATCAAAGGAAATAAGCTTGACAATAAAGGACTACTTTAATTGCCTTAAATTCTTGCTTATTGTAATGTTCTTCGCAATTTATATTAACAGTATTCTTTATGATGGCAACTCAAAAATTAACTTTATGTATGTTGTATCTCCACCACAGGAGGGCTTGCCATATCTCAACGAGGAGAAGGGCTGGCTTGTTTACATAATAAGATATGCAATTCTTGTTATTGTGGCAGTAACTCTTTGCTATATAAAGCCAATTATATCTGCCATTAAGGAAAAAGTGTCGTGCAAGGGCGAAAAAGAGGAAAAATAATTCAATAGCAGGCGAAAACGCCTGCTATTTCTATTGACATTAATTAATAAAAATAGTAAAATATGTATATAAAGCTTAGCAAAGGGGAATTGAATATGCAATTTACCGCAGAATATAAATATGATAACTTAACTCATATGGAATTTGAGTTTAAGGGCAAAAAGGCAATAGTTTTGATGCCCGATAAAAAGAACGGAAAAACAATTATTAAAACGGAGTATTTTGGAGCCTTTCCAGAGCTTCAAAACGAAATGATAAAAAGAGGCTACACCTTAATTTTTCTTTTGAATAATAATCGTTGGGGAACGCCATCAGAGGTAGATGATCAATACGAATTTATAAATTTTGCCTCAAAGGAATTTGACATTTCAAATAAGGTTATCACAATAGGAATGAGCTGTGGCGGAATGATGTCTATTTTGTTAGCGTCCAAATACCCCGAGTGTATTGAGGCACTTTATCTTGATGCACCAGTAGTAAATTATCTTAGCTGTCCGGCAAGAATGGGAGTGGCAGAAGATGTAACAGATGGTATGTGGAGCGAGTTCGAGAGTGCGTGGGGAATGACTAAGAGTGAGTTATTGACATTTAGAGAGCATCCATTGGATAAGCTTGATACGCTTGTTAAAAACAAAATAAGAGTTTATATGGCATACGGCGATAGCGATAAAACAGTTCCTTACGAGGAAAACGGAATTGCAATCGAAAGAGCATACAAGCAAAACGGACTTGATAGCATTCTATACCTTGATAAAAAGGTTGGTGTTGACCACCATCCACACGGGCCAAGCGACATAGATACGGCTATAAAGTTCCTTGAATGCAAATAAATGTGGAAAAACTGTTAAAATCATCTTGATTTTATTGGCGTAAAATATTATAATAAAAATATAACAAATATTTTAAAGGGGATTTTTAAAAATGGCAGAAAAAAGAATTATCGGTGATTATCCTGTAATTGGTATTAGACCGACAATCGACGGTCGTCGTGGAGTTCTCGGTGTAAGAGAGTCTCTTGAGGACCAAACAATGAATATGGCAAAGAGTGCTGCGAAATTGTTTGAGGAAAACCTCAAATATTCAAACGGCGAGCCTGTAAAGGTAGTTATTGCTGACACCACTATCGGTAGAGTAGCTGAGGCTGCTGCTTGTGCTGCAAAGTTCAAAAAGGAAGGCGTAGATATTACCCTTACTGTAACTCCTTGCTGGTGCTATGGTGCTGAAACAATGGATATGGATCCAAATACTATTAAGGGTGTTTGGGGCTTTAATGGAACTGAAAGACCTGGTGCAGTATATCTTGCATCTGTTCTTGCAACACACGCTCAAAAGGGACTTCCTGCATTCGGCATCTATGGACATGATGTTCAAGAGGCTGACGACACATCAATCCCTGAGGATGTAAAGGAAAAGCTCCTTCGCTTTGGTCGTGCAGCTGTTGCCGCTGCATCTATGAGAGGTAAGTCTTATCTCCAAATCGGCTCTATTTGTATGGGCATTGGTGGATCTATCATCGATCCTGCATTTATCGAGGAATATCTCGGTATGAGAGTTGAGTCTGTTGATGAGGTTGAAATCATTAGACGAATGACAGAGGGCATTTACGACAAGGCAGAGTACGAAAAGGCACTCGCTTGGACAAAGGAGCATTGCATTGAGGGCTTTGATAAGAACCCTGAAAATCTCCAAAAGACCCGTGCTGAAAAGGATAGCGACTGGGAGTTTGTTGTAAAGATGATGTGCATCATCAAGGACCTTATGAATGGTAACAAGAACCTTCCTAAGGGCTGTGAGGAGGAGATGGTTGGTCACAACGCAATTGCGGCTGGATTCCAAGGTCAAAGACAATGGACCGACTTCTATCCAAACTGTGATTTCCCTGAGGCTATGCTTAATACCTCATTTGACTGGAACGGAGCAAGAGAGGCATACATACTTGCAACTGAAAATGATGTTTTGAATGGTATAGGTATGCTCTTTATGAAGCTTCTTACAAATCGTGCACAAATGTTCGCTGATGTAAGAACATATTGGAGCCCAGAGGCTGTAAAGAAGGCTACTGGCTATGATATTGAGGGCGTTGCTAAGGAGGCAGGTGGATTTATTCACCTTATCAACTCTGGTGCTTGCTGTCTTGACGCTAATGGTGCTGCTAAGGACGAGAAGGGCAATGCTGTTATGAAGCCTTGGTATGAGGTTACTAAGGAGGATCAAGATAACATTATGAAGAATACCACTTGGAACTACGCTGATATTGGATACTTCCGTGGTGGTGGATATTCATCAAGATTTGAAACAACTGCTCAAATGCCTGCAACAATGATTAGACTTAACCTTGTTAAGGGACTTGGACCTGTTCTTCAAATCGCAGAGGGCTGGACAGTTGGACTTCCTGCTGATGTTTCTGACAAGCTTTGGAAGAGAACTGACTACACATGGCCTTGCACTTGGTTTGCTCCTCGTATTACTGGTGAGGGTGCATTCAAGAGTGCTTATGATGTTATGAACAACTGGGGTGCTAACCACGGTGCTATAAGCTACGGTCACATTGGAGCAGATCTTATTACCTTGTGCTCAATGCTTAGAATCCCTGTATGTATGCACAATGTACCAGAGGATAAGATTTTCCGTCCTGCCGCTTGGAATGCATTTGGTATGGATAAGGAAGGTCAGGATTATCGTGCTTGCGCAGCATATGGTCCTATGTATAAATAATTTTTAGGGAGATAACGATGAAAAAGACAGCACTTGTAATTATGGCTGCAGGTATCGGCTCACGCTTTGGTGGCGGTATTAAGCAGCTCGAGCCTCTTGGACCTAACGGAGAGGTTATAATGGAATATTCCATTCACGACGCATTGGAGGCAGGCTTTAATAAGGTAGTATTCATTATTCGCAAGGAGATGGAGGACTACTTTAAAGAGGTTGTAGGAGATAAGATTTCTGGCATTTGTGAGGTTGCGTATGCATATCAAAATATTGATGATCTACCAGCAGGCTTTACAAATCCACCAGAAAGAAAGAAGCCTTGGGGAACTGGTCAAGCGGTTCTTGCTTGTAAGGGCATTGTAAACGAGCCGTTTATGGTAATAAATGCAGATGATTACTATGGTAAGGAAGCATTTAAGACCGTTCATGACTTCCTTGTAAACGATCAAGAGCAGATTAAGCAATACAACTTCTGTATGGCAGGCTTTATTCTTAAAAACACCCTTAGCGATAACGGTGGAGTAACTCGTGGCGTTTGTGAGGTTGATGGCAATAAGTATCTTACCAAGGTTGTTGAAACAAGCGATATAGTTAAAACTGCAAACGGAGCAGGCGTTGCTAACGCTGATGGAAGTGTTTCCCCTCTTGATCCAGATGCATATGTTTCAATGAATATGTGGGGACTTACACCTGACTTTATTGATGTTTTGGAGGGCGGATTTGTTGAATTTCTTTCAAATCCAAATCTAAATCAGTTGAAGGGTGAGTATCTTCTCCCAGCAGTTATTGGTGAGCTTGTTGAGAGTGGCAAGGCATCAGTAAAGGTTCTTCACACTAACGATAAGTGGTTTGGAGTAACCTATGGCGAGGATAAGTATGCTGTAAAAGAGGAGTTTGTTAAGCTCCAAAAGAACGGTACCTACGGAAAAACACTATATTAATTACAAGGGACCAGCGTTTTAGCTGGTCCTTTATTTTTATTTTTGAATATATTCGCAATTTTATCACCATAATAAGATCAGAGGTGATGAAATGAAAATTGATACAGTTAATTTATTAAAAGAGTGTAATTCGGGAATAAAAATGGGAGTTTCCTCTATTTCAAGAGTTATGCCATATGTAAAGAACGAAAAGCTTAAAAGTGCCCTTAATGCCTGCAAGGATGAGCACGCCGTGCTCGGAGATGAGTCTCACAAGCTACTTTTAAAGTACGGAGTAGAAACAAAGGAGCCTCATCCCGTTGCAAGAATGATGAGCGATATGAAAATTCGCAGTAAAATGATGATGAACAGAACCGATAGAACAGTAGCTGATCTTATGACTGATGGCTGTAATATGGGAGTTAAGTCACTTAGTAGATATTTGAATGAGTATAGTCACGCAAGCTCTGATGTAAAAAGCCTTACAAATCGTGTTATTATGGCAGAAAAGACATTAAATGAGCAATTAAGAGCATATTTATAAAAGGAATGATAATCATTCCTTTTTTGTTGACATAAAAGTAAAAATGTGATATGATAAGAGTAATAAACAATAAGGAGATTTCATTATGAGTACGAGAGCAGAGCTTAGAGCAAGAGCAAGACAAACATTGGGTGGTTCTATTTTTGCAACACCATGGCTTATAGTGCTACTTGCTATATTTGCAGTATCATCAATTCTTGGCTTGTCGGGCAATTTAATCATTTTACCATTAGTTCTTACAGGACCAGCATATATTGGACTTTATACATATTTGATTAAATTTGTTAGAGGGCAAAATCCCTTAAATAATATAGATCCTATTTTTGACGGATTTAGAGGCAAGGTTTCAGAAAACATTATTCTTGGAATATTGCATGGCTTATTCATTTTCTTATGGTCCTTGCTTTTTATAATTCCTGGTATTGTTAAGAGCTATTCCTATGCAATGGCGTATTATATCAAGATTGATAATCCTGATATTAGTGCAAACGATGCCATAACAGAGAGCCGTAAAATGATGGACGGACAAAAAATGAGATTGTTTTTACTTGATTTGTCATTCATTGGATGGATGATTCTTGGAGTGCTTGCATTGGGAATAGGAGTTCTTTGGGTTGATGCTTATAAGGAAACCACAAGAATCCATTTCTACGAGGAATTAAAGGCAAAGAGAGCAGGATACTATCCACCAGTTATGTAAAAAAGAAAAGTCGCTTTTTAAAAGCGACTTTTTTATTTATAAAACTTCAAAATCAAGTTGGTTGGTATGATTTTTGATGCTAAATGAGCAAGCTTCATTGAAATTGTGGGAGAATAAACCTTTTTCTTGCGTTTTGACGCTTTAAGAGCACCAAGAGCAACCCTTTTTGCACTAATAAGATGCTTCCTTTTGTATTCCGCCACATTTTCAAGACCAGAGAAAAAATCGGTGTCAACGGGTCCAGGGCAAACGGCAGTTACAAAAATTCCGTTTTTCTTAACCTCTTGTCCAATAGCTCTTGAAAAGCTAATTACATATGACTTTGACGCAGAATAGGTTGCAAAGTATGGCTGTGGGAGAAATCCTGCACCTGAGGCAATGTGAAGTATTCGAGAGCCTTTATCCAAATAGGATAAAGCTGTTTTAGTAAGGGTTGATAGTGCGGAGCAGTTTATCATAACGGTATTTTCAATGTTTTCCACGGAAATATTGGAGAGTGCACCATTATAGCCAACTCCTGCGGAGCACACGAGGTATTTTATTACGGGCGATTTGCTTGATAGCTCCATTGATACCTCGTCATAGGGCGACTTTTGACTAAGGTCTGTATAAAAGATGCGAATAGGTGTTTTAAACTCGAAGGAAGGTGTATTTTTTCCACAAATAAGCCAAAGCTCATCGAGATTATACTCGTCAAGAAGCTTTGCAAATTCTAATCCAATTCCACGAGATGCACCACTTATAAGAGCAATATTCATAAAAAGCCTCCTTATGATATTTATACATACATTTTACCATTAATTTTGCAATAGGTCAAGAATTAATTTTTTTGCCTTGAAATTATCTATTCAAAAGGTGATTTTACAAAAATAACGGAGCTCTTCAAGTCCGTTTTTATATTGACATTGGTTGGTTAATATGATAAAATAACAATAGTTGGATTAAAGGAGATAAAAATGGAAGAAAAATCGCTTGATTTTAAGATAAATGAGCACATAAGCGAGGGCGAGAGGCTTTTGTGGCAGGGCGCTCCTGCTAAAAAAATGCGTTTTTTACCAGGAGAAAGGTTCAACATTATTTTGGGTATTGCTTGGACTGCTTTTTCTATTGCTTGGCTTGCATTGGCGATTAGCCTAAATGTAGAGGCTAAGGATGCTATTTTCCTCGTTAAAATTTTACCTGCATTTGGTGTGCCGTTTTTGCTTGTTGGCTTGTATTTCTTAGCATTTGTACCATTGAATATTATTATTTTCAGGAAGGGAATAGAATATGCTCTTACCAATAAGCGAGCTTTAATATTGCTTAGAGGTAGAAGGGACAAGCTTGTTTCATTCAGCCTTACTGAAATAGAAAATATTCAATTTGGCTGTGATGAGGACGGAAATGGTTATGTGACCTTTATTAATGTACCAAAAAAGCCTGATGGTCAAAAGAAGCGTAGAAAGCCATTAATTAAAAGGGTTGGCGGATTTTACAATGTTTCAGAGGTAAAAAAGCTATATAAAATATTTTGTGCACAGATTGGAGAGACGGAAAAATGAAATGCGTACACTTAGATTTTCACACAAGCCCAGATATTGATAATATTGGCTGTGAATTTGATAAAGCAGAGTTTACTAAAACCTTAAAGGACGCAAAGGTAGACCTAATAACTGTATTTGCAAAGTGTCATCACGGATATTCTTATTATCCAACAAAGCTTGGCACTGTAAGTCCAGGACTAAAATTCAACCTTTTAAAGGAGCAGATTGAGGCTGTTCACGATGCTGGTGCTAAGGCTCCAATTTATATTACAATGGGTTGGAGCAAAAAGGATGCAGACGAGCACCCAGAGTGGCATCATGTGGATTTTTGGTCAAAGAAGCCACTTGCCTTTGGATATAATGGTGGAAGGCTTGATGAGCCTCTTGATGCACCTCTTGCAGATTGCTCTTGGATGACGCTTTGTCCTGTTGGCGAGTATAAAAAGTATCTTGAAGCTATTACAAGAGAAATTTGTGAGCAGTTTGATGTTTCAGACGGTGTGTTCTATGACATTTGCTGTATGAGAGACGCTTGTGTTTGTGAGTCCTGTAAGGCGGGAATGAGGGCACAAGGTCTTGATCCTGATAAATATGAGGATGCAAGAAAATATTACATCGAAAAGCGTATAGAACTTATGAAGGATCTTACTGGAATAGTGCACGAATACGCAAAGGACGCAACAGTATTTTACAATTCTGGCGGTGCAGATATGAACCGTCCTGAATTTCATCCATATCAAACACACTATGAGCTCGAGGATCTTCCAACCGCTTGGGGTGGATATGATGTAATGCCTATAAGAGCAAAATATTTTGAAAAGTATGGCAAGCTATTCCTTGGAATGACAGGAAAATTCCATCACGCTTGGGGCGAATTTGGTGGATTTAAGAATAAGGACGCTTTGAAATATGAGTGTGCAGATATGCTTAGTGTTGGCGCTTCTATCTCCGTTGGAGACCATTTGCACCCTTACGGAAGACTTGACAAGAGTACATATTCGGTAATTGGATATGCATTTGATTATGTATCTAAAATAGAAAAGTATTGTGAAAACACAAAGGCGTATACAGATATAGCACTTTGGATGAGCCATACTAATTCCGATCTTGGATGCTCTAAGGCTCTCCAAATAATGCATCTTGAATTTGATGTGATAGATGATGGAGCTAACCTTGATAAATATAAGTGCATTATCTTGCCTGATTATGTTAAGCTAAGTGACAATGATAAAAAGAGCATTTGCGACTTTGTAGAGAATGGTGGTAAGGTAATTGCAAGCGGAGAGAGCATTTTTGATGAGCTTGGAATTATCTTGAAGGGAAAGAATGGCGCCGATCTTGACTTTATCTCGTGCGACCTTGATGAGATTACCACACCATTCCTCAGCTATTCAAGTGCTTATGTAACAGAAAGCGATGGACAGGTTTTAGCAGATGTTTATGAGCCATTCTTCAACCGTACATACGGACATTTCTGCGGTCACAAGAATACTCCTCCAAAGCCTGATAAGGCATCGTATCCTGCACTTGTTAAAAAGGGAAATGTGCTTTATTTTGCTCATCCCATATTTGATGCTTATAATAATTCTGGAAGCTATGCACTTGAAAGGTTTATCAAAAAGGGCTTTGATGCAATTTATGAAAAGAAGCTTAGTGTTGAAGGCTTCCCATCATGTGGTAGAGTGAGATTTAGAAAGAGTGAGAGGGATAATTTCTTTGCTCTTCATCTTCTTTATGCACCACCAGTTAATAGAGGAAATGTTTGCTTGCTTGCTGATTTTCCAATATTAAATGATCTAAAAATTACTGTTGATGTAGATGAAAAAATCAAGTCAATTAGATTAGCACCAGAGGGCAAGAAAATCAAGTTTACCCAGAAGGGAAGCGAGGTTTCGCTCAAGCTGGATAATATGCAGCTCCATAATCTTTTGATTTTGGAATTTTAAAATTCAAAAATTAATGGTCGGATAAATTCCGACCATTTTTTGATATAAAAAAACGGTGAAAAATCACCGTTTTTATTATTAAAGCTCATCGGTACTTGTTTGAAGTCTTGAACAGAGAACATCAAGGTTTCCGTTTCTCATTCTTATCTCATCAATAAACGCCTTTTCAAATTTGCTGTCCTTAAGATTTACCGAATATGTAAGTCTAAACATAGTGCCAAGGTTTCTTAGCTTTACCTTTTCAAGCATATGATCAGTTGTGTATTTTTCAAACAAATCATCAAACAAGGTTGTGTAGTCAAGGTTTTCAGGGATTGTGATTTTAAGTGTGCGTCTGTTGTCGTGGATAACGCCAAACTTGGTAAGTGTAAATACAAAGTTAAGTCCCTCAACTAAAACGGCAAGCACTATAGCAATTCCTACAAAGCCAAGACCAAGGGTTAAGCCAATTGCCATGGAAAGGAATATGTGTGTAATTTCCTTCGCTGTACCCTGTGCAGAACGGAATCTTGTAAGGGCAAATACACCGCCTACGGCAACGCCAGCACCTATATTACCATTTACAAGCATGATAAGCACGGTAACAATGGTAGGAAGTAGAGCGATTGAAATTACAAGGTTCTTTGAAAACTCATTTCTATACATATAGCATAGAGCAATCAAAACGCCGAGAACGATTGCGACGCCGATGCAGAGCCAAAAATCTCCAACCTCTATAACGGCATTTTGCATGCCTGTATATGAATCATAGCCTGGGTTTATACCAACAGGAGATTCACCCTCTGGAACATTAGAGGTGTAAAAAATACTTCTAAAAAATTTCAAAATCGTGTTCATTTTATATAACTCCTCTGAGCAGTAATCATTTTTGTAAAGGCAGTTCCTACCTTTGAAAAGGATCGAGTATAGATCTTGTTTTGTGACAGGATATTAACAAGCCACATAGGAATTGCGGTTGCAACCTTGACCTCCATAAGAACTTGACCATCTTGGAGAAGAGGATCGCCATAAGAGCCCTTGGTGAGATCAAGATCATAATTTCGCCAAGTAAGGTTTTTATCAAAGGTTATACGGAAGTCCTTGTCATCCTTACAGAAGAATGCACTTCTATCGTAAGAAATATAAATTCGTGGTGCTAAGGTCTTATAAAAGTTCAAAAAGTATTTAAGCTCTCTTGAAATTTGAGTTGGATTTTCAATATCGCATTTATTTGCGAGAAAATCGAGCGATTTAGCAAGAGGCATAACGATTCTACGCTTAAATACAACTCCGTTGTATTTTTTCTTAACCTCGGCAAACCCAAGTGATTCGCTTGTAGGAACTCCATATGTTCTAAGCCTGAGCTTTTCCTTATATATAGGCTTTTCAATAGAGCGAGTAATCAAAATGTAGTCGGGAGTGTCGTAATAGAGATTACATATCTTTGTTTCTCCATATTCATCAGGATCGAAACGCTTGTCAATCTCAGCTTTAATAAGAAAATATTGCTCTTCGGTCAAAATAAACTTTTTTTCAAGTCTATTAAAGGTTAATTTTGCAGCCAAGATGATCCCTCCCTCATTTAATATATAATATTTTAACACATTATATTGAAAATGTCAATAATTTAAATGCAAGATCGCTTGATTTATTGGATATATTGTACAAAAAGACCTTTATAGCATTAAAGACAAGCAAAGGTATGATTTGGTTGAGAAGATGATAATATTGGAAAATAAGCATAATGCTTGTAAAAAGCGTGTAATTGTGTTAAAATAGAAAAAAACGAAAAAGGGGGGGCAAAAAATGGAAAATTTGTTTGACTATTTAGCGTGGCGTGGTGATTTGTCGTTTTCTGAGGCTTCTCAAAATGAAATTGATGGCTTGATTTTTTCGGAGCTTTCTTATGTGCCCTTTGAGGATGTAATTACTGCTAACGATTTTTCAAGCTCTATAACCCTTGAGGAGGCGTCAAAGCGCTTTTTTGAGGCTCACGGAGAAAATTATAGCTTAGGTGCGATACTGCCACCTGAAATTTTGGTTCTTTTGAAGGAATGTGCAAGCTCTAAGAGGTTTTCCAAGGTTAGGGCTTGGGCATATGTTAATCAAATATGCCTTGATGTTGAAAAGCAGTTTTCTGCAATTTGCTTTTCGTGTGATAACAAGGTTACATATGTTGTGTATCGTGGAACGGATGATACCATTGTTGGCTGGAAGGAAGACTTGAATATGGCACTCTTTACTCCAATTCCTGCACAAAGAGAAGGAGTAAAGTACATAGCAGGTATTAGCAAGCTTACAAGGGACAAGCTAATAATAGTGGGACATTCTAAGGGTGGAAATGTTGCTGTTTATACTGGCTTAAATATACCAAGCACCTTGAAAAAGAGAGTGTTGGCGGTTTATAGCTATGATGGTCCTGGCTTTAAGGAAAGCTATATAAAGGCATTTGAAAATGATGAGATTGTTGGAAAAATAAAGAGCTTTTTACCAACAAAATCGGTTATAGGTAGAATCTTTGATGTGATTGGTGATTATAAAATCGTAAAGAGCAGAGATAAGGGACTTCGTCAGCATGATGCCTTTACTTGGCGATTGTGTGGAGCTTCCTTTATTGAGGGGGACCACTTTGAGGCTCCAAGTGATAATTTCCATGAGCTTTTAAAGGTATGGGTAAGCAATTTGACTCCTATGGAAAGGCGAGATTTTGTAGATTCCTTCTACAAGCTTTTAAAGTCAACGGACGCTCAAACCTTGACGGATATTACAAATAAAAAATTCAAATTTTTAATTGCGTTAATCAAGTCAAGTGGAAGCGATAAAAAGATTGTTTTTGATGCAATTGTTAAGCTTTTAAAGGAAAAAAGTGCACTTGATTCTACAAGAAAAAGTGCCCAAAAAAAGGCTCGCTTAGAGGAAAAGAAAAAGAAAAAAACTGAATGATAAAACAATATTAGTTTAGAAAAATCAAAGAATTATTGAATTTTAAAATTTAAAAAATTAAAAATAAACCGTTTTGCTATATTATAAAAGCAAAACGGCTGTTTTTATATTAAATTTTCTTTCAAATAAATCAGGGTGTTTTTAAGCTTTTTTATATCAGCTCCGTCAGGTAACATAACAGGGGATTCAAGGGTTATAGTACCATCAAAATTATTCCTTTTAATGCCCTCGAAAAGATGTGGAAAATCAATTACACCCTCGCCAGGGTGAAGAATAGGTCGAATTTTGGAAAAATCTCTTGGATAAGAGGAAAAATCGCTTATATGGAGATGCTTTATGCTTTTCCAAATTGGCTCGTTTAGAATGTTGTCAATTTCATCGTGGAATGCACCAAATCTGCTATCAAATACGAAGTCTATTTCTGGCAAGAAAGAATATAATCTTCGCCAATTTTCAAGCCCTGAATATGTGGTACAGGGAATATTTTCAATAAGTAGTTTAAGCCCAAAGGAATGAACGATTTCTATTATTTTTGGGAGCAGAGATATATTGTAGTCGATATGAGAGTCGCTCTTTATTCCACCCCAAAGATGAAATACCATTGAGTGAGCACCTATGTCACAGCCAGCCTCGCAATTTATTTTTAAAAGCTCGATAGCTTTTCTTGTAGCCTCCTCCTCGCACTCGGACAAAAGCACGCCGACATCCTTTTCACAATGGATAATCGGTGCATGTGCCTCGCAGGAGCGTACAAGCTGTGTAACATCCTTTAATTTATCATAGTAAAACGGAATCATCATAAATTCCATTCCACTAATTAAGCCTTCATCTATTAATGGCGGGATAACCTTGCTGATTAGAGAATAGTCATACCCACACACACGACCAACAAGAGCACCAGTCGAGCAAAGTAGCTTGTTCATTAAATCACCTCGCCAAAATTTTATCATACTATTGTGTCTATTTCAAGCCAAGTGAGTTATTTTTGAAAAAATACTTTTCAAATCGGTCTTTTTATGTTATTATATAGTTATTAATGCAGAAATTTGCGAGGAAAGCTATGCAAAATATTGAATTAAGCCTTATTTATCCAAATAATGAGGCACTTTTAAGAAATGAAAGTGGAGAGGATCGTGCTAACATTTCGGATCAAACCTTAGAGGAGCTTGAGCTTTATACGCTTTTGGATTTGAAATCAAGCTTTTTGACAGACTTTTTCACGGTTGATGAAAATGTTATAAAGTATCGCCAAAGCGTTTTTGCTGATGTTATAGAAAATCCTGAGCTTTGTGATGTTTTACTTAGAGTTAGCCCTATTTTGTCTGATATAGCGGAAATTCGCCGTATGTCACACGATACAGAGCCATCTGAGGGATATTTATATAGCATTACTGAGGCTGAGCTTTATGTTTCGGCGATGGAGCTTTTGTCGAATGGACTCTATCATATGATTGATAATTTCAAAAGCGAGGCTCTTATCACATTTGCCACAAGAATAAAGGAGCTGACACAGAGCGATTATTATATTGATTTGAACACTAAGCTTAAAGAGCTTACATCTCGTGTAAGAGAGGTAAAAAGCGTTACAATCGGTGTAAATCTTGACTCTAAGCTTCGCCCTGATACTGCAGGAGTATTGAGCGTAAATAACGAAAGATTTAAATCTGGCGATCTTATAGAAAAAATACTTCGTCTTGACTTTAAAAACAATGAATATACCTGTATTTCAAGCCTTGTGCCATTTAAAAAGGGACAAAGCGAGAATCAGCAAATCGCCCTAACAAATGCGTTCAATTCAGCCTTGAATAATGTATTTAAGTCATCTATGCGTTCTTGGAGAAAGGCTGTTCAAGGATATGTTCTTGAAAATGCTGATTTTTTAATCAAGCTTCTTCCTGAAATTGAGTTTATTGTAAAGGGCGCAGAGCTTATAAAGGCTCTTGAAGAAACGGGAAATGATTTGTGCTTCCCAAAAATACTTCCAATGGCTGAAAAGCGTTTTAGTGCAAAGGGGCTTTATAATCCCGTTGTAGCGTCCAAAACTAATGAGAAGCTCGTTGAGAACGACTTTGATTTTGATGAAAAGGGCACATTTTATGTTCTTTCTGGTCCTAATAGAGGTGGAAAATCTGTTATTACATGTGCAGTTGGCTTGACATTTGCACTTGCTCAGCTCGGACTTATGGTTCCAGCAACATCTGCACAGTTAAGTCCTGTTGATGCTATATTCACTCATTTTCCAACTGGATCCGAGGATACAATTGACAAGGGAAGGCTTGGTGAGGAATGTGCTCGACTTGATGATATTTTTGGCAGTGTTACTGAAAATAGCCTTGTTTTGCTTGATGAAACACTATCTTCAACTGGCTCTTTTGAGGGCTCATACATTGCTGCCGAGGTTCTTTCAGGCTTTTCAATGGTTCGTTGCCGTGGAATATTCTCAACTCACCTTCACGAGCTTACAGCTATGCTCGATGAGATAAACGAAAGGTGCATCGAGAACGGTGGCGTTTGCATTGATACACTTGTTGCAGGAATTGAGGACGGGCAGAGAAGCTTTAAAATTGTTCGTGCTAAGCCTGATGGCAAGAGCTACGCAAAGGATATAGCTGCAAAGTACGGAATATCTCTTGAACACATACTCAAACGAATAAATAAAAAATAATTTAAAAAAATTGAATTTTACTATTGCAATTCTAAAAATACTGTGTTATAATATCAATCGTGAAATTTTGTAGGTATATTTTTATACTTTAATGGAGGTGTAAGAAATGGCTAAGTGTGCTATCTGCGGAAAGGGCGTTACATTCGGACACAATGTATCACACTCAAACCGTAAAACAAACAGAGTTTGGAAACCAAACATTAGAAGAGTAAAGGCTGTTGTTAATGGCTCAAACAAGACTGTTAATGTATGCTCTCGTTGCCTTCGTTCAGGCAAGGTTGCTCGTGCAATCTAAGTTTTGTGAAATTTAAAGACCGTCTTTGGCGGTCTTTTTTTCAACCCTAAAAGGAGAATACTATGAAAAAAGCCTTTATAAGTGTTAATGCAATTAATTCCTTGATCTCATCGCCCGTTGATTGGATACCCTTGAAGCCATATGACAAGCTCGATTTGCCTGTTAATAGTCATGCTGATATGCTTATTTTTATAATAGGAAGAAAAATTTTCTGCTATGAGGAATATTTTGAGCAAAACAAGTCGATTTTTGAGGGCCTTGAAGACTATGAAATTGTAAAAATAGCAAAGAAGTGCGGAGCAAAATATCCAGATGATATTGCGTTAAACGCATTGGTTTTAGACAAGCTAATCATCGCTTCCTTAAAGCACACATCCTCCGAAATTTTGGAATATGCAAAGGGGGCAGGGTATAAGCTTATAAATGTAAATCAAGGATATAGTGCGTGCTCGACATTGGTTTTAAATAAGGACACAATAATAACAGCGGACAAGGGAATATACGATGCAGTTATTGCAGAGGGAAAGGATGCGTTGCTGATTTCGGCAGGCGGCATTTTAATCGACCAATATTCTTATGGCTTTATAGGTGGAGCATCCTTTGTAATTGATGATACTGTTTACTTTTTTGGTGATATATCTAAGCATCAGGATTATGAAAAAATTAAGGGCAAAATTGACTCACTTGGAATGAAAATATCTTCAATTATGTTGGGGAATGTGTTTGATTTTGGGGGTATTAGACTCCTATAATGGCGTTAAAAATTAATAAAAATCGCTGATTTTTCGAAAATTGGCGATTTTTTTGCGTTTTTGAATGAAATATTGCAAAAAAATATTGGCAAACTATAATTTTTATGTTATACTTATTATAAATAATGAATTTACCTACGCAGAGGCGTGTTTTTATATATCTTTTTAGGAGGATTTATGGCAGTATTGAATTATTTTTCACACATGCTTAGGCATTTCACAATGATCACATTCTTTGACATTGTTGATATGATATGCTTGGCGTTTGTTTTGTTTATAGCTTATCAATTTATCAAGGAAAGAAGAGCCGGAAAGCTTGCAATAGGTGTTTGCTTGCTGTTTGCATTTATGGTGATTTGCGAGCTTCTTAATTTGCGCTCAATGCAATTCTTGCTTTCTCACTTCTTCGACTTTGGAATAGTAGTTCTTGTTGTTATATTCCAGCCTGAGCTTCGTTCAGCACTTGAAAAACTTGGTGGAAATTCAATCAAGGGTGTTAAGAGTATTGGTGAGGCGAAGAACTCAACTCAAACTATTGATATGATTGATACAATTTCCAATGCAGTATTTGATCTTGCAAAGACTAAAACAGGCGCAATCATTGTCTTTGAGAGAAACACAAAGCTTGGTGATTTTATACTTAGTGGAACTATACTTAATGCACAGGTTAGTACATTCCTTTTGAGAAACATATTCTTTAACAAGGCACCACTTCACGATGGAGCAGTTATCATAAGAGATAACAGAATTTATTGTGCTGGATGCTTGCTTCCTTTGTCAACAAATCCAGATCTTATTAAGGATCTTGGAACAAGACACCGTGCAGCAATTGGTGTTAGTGAGAATAGCGACTGCGTAGCAGTTGTTGTTTCAGAGGAAACAGGAATTGTTTCTATTGCTAACGAGGGACACATTTATAGAAACTTTACCAGGGCGACCATGAAAAAGAAGCTTCAAGAGTACTTGCTTCAAGATAAATCCTCACAAAAGGGTAAGCATGGCGCAAAGATCAAGATGATCCAAAAGGGCAGAAAATAAGGAGAATTTATGGATAGATTTTCTAAAACTACCGAGATTGACACTGCGGAAATCGCCGCAGCGACAATGGAAGATGATACTCCTAAAAAGAGTAAGGCTTCCAATATAATAGCACTCGTAATATGTATTCTAATAGCTATCCTTGTATGGGTTTTCGTTATGGAAACTGACACAAGCCTTGTTGAAAAGCAGTACAGGGATGTTTATGTGTATGCAACCGTAGCTGACACAGAGGCGTTTGATACCATGAGTATTATCGTTAAAAGCTCAAGAAGAAATCTTATCGATTTAAAAAGCGAGGATTTTAAGGTTGTTGCAGTAGGCGAAGGCGTTTACAAGGTTTATTTGACTGGCGAAAGGTGCAATGAATTTGCATTACAAAGTCAAACTACTACCACCGATGGAATAGTTGTAACGGTGATAGGAAAATGAAAATTCTTGTAGAGCAAATAAAAACATCGCTTAATTCTGCAGATGAGGATATATATAACTTAGCAAGGGTGCGCATACAAAAAACGCGTGCCTTTTCGCTTATTGGTGAAATGTATATTCACAAGCGTTCAATTGATGCAAGACAAAGGGATGATATAAAATTCGTTTCAACTGTTTGTGCCGAGGTTGAATTTGGCAGTAAAGGAGTAGATGAGGAGTTCTTAAAAAGACACTCTATAAAGCTACTTAAAGAGGTGGAGCTTGATATCTCCTTGAAGGGAAATATGCCTGTTAATCCACCACTCGTGGTAGGCTTTGGTCCTGCGGGAATGTTTTGTGCATTAGTGCTTGCACGAGCAGGCCTAAAACCAATCGTAATAGAGCGTGGAGCAGATGTCGATACCAGAGTAGAGAAAGTAAATAGCTTTTATTCATCAAGGGTTCTTGATGTTGATACTAACATTCAGTTTGGTGCTGGTGGAGCAGGAACATTTTCTGATGGAAAGCTTACTACAAGAATAAATGATCCTAAATGCTCGTTTGTTCTTTCTACACTTTGCGAGCACGGTGCTCCCAAGGAGATAAAATATTTGGCAAAGCCACATATTGGAACTGACCTTTTAAGAGAGGTTGTAAAAAGCATTGATGCTGAAATTAGACGCCTTGGTGGAAAAATTCTATATAACACCAAGCTTTTGTCGTTCGATAAATTCAAGGCACAGACTACAACAGGTGAAATAGCATATTCTTCAATTGTCCTTGCACTTGGTCATAGTGCAAGAGATACATATGCATATCTTTTGGATAAGGGATTTGCCATAGAGGCAAAGCCATTTTCTGTCGGTGTTAGAGTTGAGCATCTTCAAGCGGACATAAATGAGGCTATGTATGGCAAATACGCAGGCGATCCACGCCTTGGTGCTGCCGACTATAATGTTTCTCTTCGCAAGGATGATAGAGGTGTTTATTCCTTCTGTATGTGTCCTGGCGGAGAGGTTGTATGTGCATCAAGCGAGGAAAATGCCGTTGTTGTAAACGGAATGAGTCGCCACGCAAGAGATGGAAAGAATGCCAATTCTGCTATTGCAGTACAGGTGAATAGAGAGGATTATGGCTCTGATCCAAGAAGGGCAATTGAGTTTCAAAGAAATTTGGAGCGTACTGCCTTTGTGGTGGCAGGCTCTAATTATAATGCTCCTGTTCAAACCTTAGGGGATTTCTATAATCAAACTGCAAAGGCTGAGCCGAAAAGAATAGTTCCATCTTATATGAATTCGAGCGTAAGCGTTTGCGATATGAATAAAATACTGCCTAAATTTGTTTGTGACTATTTAAAAATAGGCTTTGAAAGCTTTGGAAGAAGAATAAGTGGCTTTAATGCAAAGGATGTTCCTATTACAGGAGTAGAAACAAGAACATCAGCGCCACTTAGAATACTTAGAAATGAAAATTATACTGCCTTTGCTCACAATGAGGTATATCCGTGTGGTGAGGGTGCAGGCTACGCTGGCGGAATTATGAGCGCTGCGGTTGATGGTATCAATGTTGCGTTGGCGATTTTGAATAAATAGTAGGGAAAATATGATTAGTAGAGAAAAAAAGAGATGGGAAATTAAAGCAAGCACCATTGAAAAAACGCTTGTTCAAGAAATAGCATCTTCTTTGAATATAAATGAGGTCTTATCTACGCTTATTGTAAGCAGAGGATATACAACGCCTCAGGCAGCTCGTGATTTTATTTCAAAAAACAGCGAGGTAATGCACGATCCCTTTTTGCTAAACGATATAGAGGTTGGAGCAAAAAGAGTGCTTGATGCCATAAAAAACAAGGAGAAAATTTCTATTTACGGAGATTATGATGTTGACGGTGTAACATCTGTTACCATTTTATATCAATATCTTGAGGCTCTCGGTGCGAATGTTGAATATTATATTCCAACTCGTAGTGAGGGTTATGGAATGTCTGTTGGAGCAGTTAAAATGCTTCACGAGAACGGAACAAATCTTATAATTACTGTTGATACAGGCGTTACTGCTGTTGAAGAGATTCAATTTGCGACAGAGCTTGGAATGGATGTTGTAATAACTGATCACCACGAATGTAGAGGTGAGCTCCCTAAGGCTATTGCAGTAATAAATCCTAAAAGACCTGATTCAACATATCCTTTCCCGCATTTAGCGGGAGTAGGCGTTGCCTTTAAGTTCCTTTGTGCAATTGAGTTCTTGTATAGCGGAGACAATATGATTGATTGCATTAGAAGAATTGCAATGTCATATTCTGCCTTTGTGGCAATTGGAACAATTGCTGATGTGATGCCCGTAAGTGATGAAAACAGATTGATTGTTTATTTAGGTCTTAACATGATTGAGGAAACTCAAAATGTTGGTCTAAAAGCCCTTGTGGAGCTTTGTACAACAAACGAAACAAGATCAAAGAACAAATCTAAAAAGAAAATCTCATCATCTCTTGTGAGCTTTGCAATAGCACCTCGTATAAATGCGGCGGGAAGAATTAGCGATGCATCAATTGCAGTAGAGCTCTTTTTGACAAATAATGAGGAGTTTGCTTATGAGCAGGCTAAAAGGCTTTGCGATATAAACAAGGATAGACAGCACGAGGGAAGCAAAATTGCAGAGGATGCACACGCTTCCATTAAAGAAAAGGGATATGATAAGCATAGTGTAATCATTCTTGAAAGTGATATTTGGCATCACGGTATTATTGGTATTGTTGCGTCAAGAATATTGGAAAAATATTCCTTGCCTGTAATGCTAATTTCCTTTGAGGGAGAAGAAAATACAGGTAGTGGCGAGGACCTTGGTAAGGGCTCTGGAAGAAGCGTACCTGGTATGAATCTTGTTGACGCTCTTTCATATTGCGATGATTTATTAGAGCGATTTGGTGGTCACGAGCTTGCGGCAGGACTTACTATTAAGCGTAAAAATGTCGATGCATTACGAAAAAGAATGAACGAATACGCAGAAAAGTGCTTTGAAAAGACCAGCCCACAAAATCTTGTGGAGATTGATTGCTTATTGACTCCTGCACAAATGAATATGAAGCTTGCAACGGAGCTTGAAATGCTTGAACCCTTTGGAACATCAAATCCTTTGCCGATTTTTGCAACTGAGGATATGATAATCGAGGATATCATTCCTATTGGAATGAACAAGCACATAAAGCTTATGCTTTCTAAGAATGGAATTACCTTTACAGCAATGCTTTTTGGAGTTTCTCCACAGGAATTTCCTTATGAAATATATGATGAGGTTGATGTTGCTTTCAATCTTGAAATAAACGAGTTTATGAATATGAGAAATGTTCAGCTCAATGTAAGAGATGTTCGATTGAGTGAGCGTATTTCAAGGCAACAGAGGGAAGAGGAGAAAAAATACGCATTAGTTAAGGAAGGTAAAAGCGAGCTTGATCCTTCTGAAATCATACCTGAAAGATCGGATTTTTCACTTGTTTATAGCTTCCTTTTGAAGGAGGCAAGAGAGGGCAGAGAAAAATACTCTTATTTGAAGCTTTTGCAGGCATTAAAGCGTAAATATACAGGTGTTACTGCCAATTACATAAAGCTTAAGCTCATCATAAAGATATTTAGAGAAATGAATGTCGTTTCAATAGATGAAATTGATGAATATAGCTTTAAATTCAAGATAAACTTTTCTAAGAATAAAGCAAATCTTGAAAAATCCAACATTTTAAAGAAAATTAAGACACTTTATAACGCAAATTAAAGGAGCTACCCAAATGGAAGACCATAGACTTTTGCCAATAGAAAAGGTTTTGGAGATATTGGCGGGAAATGGTAAAAAATACGACTTCGATAAAATAAAGCGTGCATATCTCTATGCAGAGGAAATGCACGAGGGTCAGATGCGTCAAAGCGGAGAGCCTTATATAACTCATCCAATAGCCGTTGCTGAAATTGTAGCAAGCCTTGGACTTGATACTGACTCGATATGTGCTGCGTTTTTGCACGATACTGTCGAGGATAATCCTGACAAGACTGATATTGGCAAGATAACTGAGCTTTTTGGAGAGGATGTAGCGCTTTTAGTTGATGGTGTTACAAAAATAAAATCCATCAATATCGCCGACAAGGAAGAAACACATATTGAGAATATAAGAAAAATGCTTCTCGCAATGTCTAAGGATATACGAGTTATATTTATTAAGCTTTGCGATAGAATGCACAATATGCGTACCTTGTTTGTAAAAAAGGACGAAAAGAGAAGAACTACTGCTCTTGAAACAATGCATATTTACGCTCCGCTTGCACACCGACTTGGTATGCAGAGAGTTAAGCAGGAGCTTGAAAACTATGCACTTCAATATCTTGATCCTATTGGATATAAGGAAATCAAGGATCATATTGAGGAAAAGTATGGAAGAAATGTAGACTTTATCGAAAAGCTAAAATCCTATGTAAGCGAAAAGCTAAGCCTTACAAATATTAATTTTACGCTTGAGGGCCGTGTTAAAACCGTTTATAGCGTATATCGTAAGATGTACAACCAAAACAAAAGCTTTGATGAAATTTACGACTTTTATGCGCTTCGTATAATTGTAGATACGGAGCTTGATTGCTATACCGTTCTTGGCTTGATACATGAAATGTATAAATCTGTTCCAGGTAGATTTAAGGATTATATCTCTACGCCAAAGCCTAATATGTATCAGTCCTTGCATACAACGGTTATTGGTAAGGACGGAATACCATTTGAGGTTCAAATTAGAACCAAAAACATGCACCATATCGCTGAATACGGTATTGCTGCACACTGGAAGTATAAGAGTGGAGAAAATGTATCTGCTGATATTGATAAGAAGCTTTCTTGGATTTCAAAGCTTATTGATACAGAAAATGAGGCTGCAGATAGCGAGGAGTTTATGCATGCCTTCAAGATTGATATTTTCCACGATGAAACCTTTGTGTTTACTCCAAAGGGTGATGTTGTGGCTTTGCCACAGGGAGCAACTCTTATAGACTTTGCTTATTCAATTCATACCGGAGTAGGAAACAAGATGATAGGTGCTAAAATCAATGGTAGAATTGCACCTATTGATTCTGCACCACAAAATGGTGATATTGTAGAGGTTATCACCTCTAACGCCTCAAAGGGACCAAGCCGTGATTGGCTTTCTATTGTAAAAACAAGTGAAGCAAGAAACAAGATTAGGCAATGGTTCAAGAAGGAAAAGCGCGCCGAGAATATAGTTGTAGGAAAGTCAGAAATAGATAAGCTATTTTCTCGCCATCGTCTTGTATGCTCAGAGGATGAAAAGCTTGAAATTGTTGCAACGGTTGCAAGGCGCTTTGGAATGAGTGAGGCTGATGACTTATTCAATGCTCTTGGATATGGCGGAATAACTCTTACAAAAATAGAGCTAAAGCTTCGTGATGAATATGAAAGAACTCATAAAGCACCTGAAAAGGATATTACTACCATTGAGCCTACTGTTCAAAGCACAAGGCGTCGTAAGTCTAATGGTGGCGTAATTGTCGACGGAGAAGAGGGCTGTGCGGTTAAATTCGCAAAATGCTGTAATCCTTTGCCTGGTGAGAGAATAATTGGTTATATAACAAGAGGCTACGGAATCTCAATTCACAAGGCGGATTGCCCAAATATCAGCAATGCTTACGCAAACGAGGAGAATGTTAATAGATTTGTAAAGGCAGAATGGGATGTTCCAAGCTCTGGCTCTTATAAATCATCGTATGATTCTTCAATTCAAATACTCGTTAATAACCGTCTTTCATTGCTTGCTGAAATATCTGTTGCATTAGCTGAAATGAAGGTTGATATTGTATCTATAAGCACCAAAAATATTGAGGATTCTACTGTGATTAATATGGTTATATCCTGTCGTGATATTGGACATTTCAACTCGATTTTGAGCAGATTGAGATCAATAAAGGATGTTATAAGAGTAGCAAGAGTGATAGGAGCTGGATCAAAATGATAGCTGTAATTCAAAGAGTAACAAGAGCAAGCGTTAGCATTGATGGTAGCCTTCATAGCTCTATCGATAACGGACTTTTGGTCTTGCTTGGAGTTAAGCAGGGCGATGAAAAAAGAGATGCTGAGCTTCTCGCTCGAAAGATTTGCAATCTTAGAATATTCTCTGATGAAAACGATAAGATGAATTTGAGTGCTATTGATGTCGGCGGAAGTCTTTTAGTGGTGTCAAATTTTACACTGCTTGCCAATTATAAAAAGGGAAATAGACCTGATTATATGAGCGGGGCAAAGCCAGATGAGGCTAACGCATTATATGATTATTTTTGCGAGTGCACATCTACACTTTTGCCAACAAAAAAAGGCGTATTTGGAGCTGATATGAAAATAGAGCTTCTTAATGACGGACCTGTAACGATTGTAATGGATAGCGAAGTTTTAAAATGAAAATAAATCTTAGCGAAAGCATAAATAGAACATATGTTCAATCCCTTTGTATGGCGTTTTTTCACGGAATTAGCTTCCCAAAGGATGAAAACGAGGATGCTGATGGCTTAGCACTTTCTGTTAGTACAGAGGAGCGTGAAGACGGAATATTTTGTCAAGCAGAGCTATCATATAGGGGCAAAATAGCCACCAAGGAGCTTTTGTATTCTCCTGCTTCTGATGAAAGCGAGGCAAGGGCTTTAAAAACCGTGGTGGGGCAGGCTGTATATTCTGTTTGCAAGGATATAACAGAAAAAGATATTGAGTGGGGGATTTTAACCGGGATTCGCCCATCAAAGGTATGTGCAGAGCTGCTTTTGACACATTCGGTGGAAGAAACTGCTAAAATTTTAAGGGAAAGATATCTTTTATCTGCCAATAAGACGGAGCTTGTAATAGAGGTCGCTAAAAACGAAGCTACCATTATGAGCATGACAGATAATAGTAAGTGTAGTATTTATATTTCTATCCCGTTTTGCCCGTCGAGGTGCACATATTGCTCGTTTATCTCATATGCTGGCAAAAAGCTTTTCGATCTTATACCGTCATATGTCGATAGGATAATAGATGATATAAGAGAAACCACAAGGCTTATAAAGGAAATAGGACTTGAAATTTTATGCGTTTATATCGGTGGTGGAACACCAACCATTTTGACCGAAAATCAGCTTGAAAGCGTCCTTGGCACGATTAATGAGTGTATAGATGTATCTAAGCTCGATGAATTTACCTTAGAGGGTGGACGCCCTGATACTATAACCGATAAAAAGCTTGAAATAGCGAAGAAATATGGGGTTAATAGAATAAGCGTGAATCCACAATCGCTAAATGATACCGTCCTTGAAAGGATTGGCAGAAGGCATACAGTAAACGATTTCTTGGTAGCCTATGAAAAGGTTAAAAATAGCAAAATAGATGCTATAAATACGGATTTAATTGCTGGCCTTGATGGCGATGATTTGGATTCTTTTAAGGCAACTGTTGATAAAATTATCGATTTGGAGCCTGAAAATGTAACTGTTCATTCGTTTTGTGTGAAAAAATCCGCACAGATTTTAAGGGATAATGAGGAAATATATGATAAAGAGGGCGAGGATGCTCGATTGAGTGTTTTCTACGCTTATGATAGGCTTATAAAATGTGGATATGTACCATATTATATGTATCGTCAAAAGAATACCATTGGTAACCTTGAAAATGTAGGCTATGCTAAGGTGGACAAGCTTGGTCTATATAATGTGTTTATGATGTCTGATGCGCATACTGTATTTGGCATTGGAGCAGGAGCTACAACAAAGCTTGTTATAAAAGATGCCGAAAAAACACGCCTTTTAAGAATATTTTCCCATAAATATCCATATGAATATTTGCGAGATGTACAAAATATAAATGATCAAGTAAAGGATTTCTTTGGCAGGAGGTGACAGAATGAGAAATGTTAATATTTCTTTTGCCACAGAGCAAGAAAAAATAGAATTTGTTAATAAATGTGAGCAGGATTTTGAGCGTAGACTTTGCGAAATATCAAGGGGTGTTGTAGACTCTGGTGCAGAGGCATTGCTTTTGTCGGGACCAACCTGTGCAGGTAAAACAACAACTGCTAACAAGATTATTCAAGATCTTGAGGACTCGGGCAGAAGGGTTAGTGTGGTTTCTCTTGATAACTTCTTTAGACCGAGAACAGAGCAACGCTCAGTTGTTGGAAATGATGATTTGGATTATGATTCGGTAAATGCACTTGACCTTGATATGCTAACTAAGTGTGTTAATGAGGCAAGACAGGGCAGAACTGTGCAAATGCCAGTTTATGATTTCATAACTCAATCTACATCGCATTTTGAAACGCTTGATATTGCAGAAAACGGAGTAGTGGTTTTCGAGGGAATACAAGCGGTTTATCCTGAAATTACAAGGCTTTTTAAGGATCGTGATTATATCGGTGTATTTATCAATGTTGATGACGATATAATGCTAAATGGAATATTCTTTTCAAGAGATGACATAAGGCTTTCACGAAGGCTTGTAAGGGATTATAAATTCCGTGGTGCAAACGCAGAATTTACCTTGTTTTTATGGGATAAGGTGAGAAAAAATGAGGATACAAGTATCTATCCTAACAAAAATGCTATATGTAAGCTTCAGCTTAATTCATTTATGGATTATGAGCTGTTCCTTTTGAGGGGTTATATAATAGATATTTTGAATGAAGTGGACGAAAATAGTAAATATTATAGTAAAGCGAAGGATTTAAAGGAAAAATTTTTACAGCTTGACACTATTAGCTACGATTATGTTCCAAGTAAATCATTATATATCGAATTTTTAGGTAAAAAATAACCCAAAAGAGGAAAAGACTTGCTAAACGATAAGAGTAATTTGATAAAAGCTCGAAAAAGCGCAAAAAATCTGTTCTTTTCCGGAGTCATAGTTCTAACCCTTGCAAATTTGCTTGTTAAGGCTGTTGGACTTATATCAAAAATTGCGCTTAATCGTGTTGTGGGCAGTATAGGAGCAGGCTATTATAGCTCTGCATACGAGATATACGCCTATTTATATGTTATTTCAACTGCTGGATTACCAGTAGCTCTATCAATAATGATTGCTAAAAGTCGCTCTAAGGGGCGACTTTTAGAGGCCAAAAAAACCTTTGATATAGCAATAATTTTGTTTCTTGCTATTGGATTTGTTTTTTCGGCATTTATGATATTTTTTTCTAATCAGCTTGCTATACTGATAGGAGCACCAAGCACATCGCTTTGTATTGTTGCAATCGCTCCTACAATGCTTTTTATATGCGTAAGTAGCTGCCTAAGAGGCTATTTTCAAGGCTATCAGCTTATGGCGCCTACTGCAATATCTCAGCTAATAGAGGCAATTTTAAAGGTCGGCATTGGTGTCAGCCTTGCTTTTTGGGCACGCTCTAAGGGGTATGCAGATCATATTGTGGCAGCCTATACGATTTTAGGCGTAACAATAGGGGTTTTGATAGGCAGTGCATATTTGTATATAAGAAAGCTAATATTCAAGGAAAAACCGTATTTTAATTTAAATGAGCTTAGCACAGAATGCAAAAGCACACCAGCAATTTTAAAGGAAATGGTGAAAATAGCAGTTCCTATAACGCTTAGCTCCTCGGTGCTTTCTCTGACAACCGTTTTGGATACCTTAATGGTACAAAATAGACTGCTCTCATATGGTATGAGTGAAATGTCGGTGAGAATATTTTATGGTGATTATACCTCGCTTGTAATATCTATGTTCACTTTGCCGACAATCTTTCTATACCCAATTGCAAATGCTCTTGTGCCAGTCATCGCAACTGCACACGAAAAGGGCGAAAAAAGAGCAGAGGAAAACCTACGCTCGCTTAGTATGCGAATAATAGTTATTATTGCTATTCCTTGTGCATTAGGACTTGCATGCTTTTCTAAGCCTATTCTTAGTATGCTTATGTTTAAGGCAGAGTCGGTCGAAAGAGCAGGACCTTGGCTCTCAATTGCATCTATCTCAGTTTTGTTTTTAGGTATTATATCTATTACAAACTCATTTTTAAATTCAGTAGGTAAACAAAAATTGCCTATTGTCTCGATGGTTGCAGGAGCAGTAGTTAAGCTTGTTAGTAACTATATACTGCTTGGGAGCATTGGAATTTGGGGAGCACCAATTAGCACGGTCTTATGCTATATAACTGCCACCAGCTTAAATGTTGCATTTGTTATCAAGCATGTAGGAGCATTGCCAAGCGTTGGTAAAATGTTATTTAGCCCGTTTGTTTGTGCCCTAATATCAATTTCTGCATCTGCACTTTTGTATTATGTAATTTTGCAAAATGCTCTTGGAAAAGCGGGAACTATAATTGCAATTGTGCTTTCTGCACTTGGATATTTAGTGCTTATTTTCAAACTAAGGGTTGTTTCAAGGGATGAGCTTTTGTTACTGCCTAAGGGTGAAAGAATAGTAAATTTATTGACAAAAGCCAAAATTTTATAGAAAATATGTTAAAATGTATAAAAAATAGCGAAAAAATTTAGCTTTTTTGTAAAAAAATACACGAAAACCCTTGAAATCAAAGGGGTTTGGTGTTATAATAAGTATGTAAAAACCGAAAGGTTTAAAAAACAAAGAGGAGATAAAAATAATGAACAAGACAGATCTTATTGAAGTAGTAGCAAAGGCAGCAGACCTTAAGAAGAAGGACGCAGAGGCAGCAGTTTCCGCAGTTCTCTCAGCAATCGAGGACGCTCTTGTAAATGGTGATAAGGTTCAGCTTATTGGATTTGGTACTTTTGAGGTTAAGGCTATTGCAGCTAAGACAGGTATCAACCCTCAAACAAAGGAGAAGATCACTATCCCAGCTAAGAAGGCAGTTAAGTTTGCTGCAGGTAAGGCTCTTAAGGATAAGGTTAACGCATAAGTTTAACATAGAAACTGGTCCTGCGATTTTCGCAGGATCTGTTTTTTGGAGTTAATATGAGAATTGATAAGTTTTTAAAGGTTTCGAGAATAATTAAAAGACGCACGGTTGCTAACGAGGCGTGCGATGCATCACATATTGTGGTTAATGGCAGAGTTGTCAAGGCATCTTACGATGTAAAGGTGGGCGATATTGTCGAGATCAGCTTTGGAGAAAGAACCTTAAAAATAAAGGTTTTAGATGTGCGTGAGGTTATACGCAAAAATGATGCCTCGGAGCTTTATGAGGTTATATCAGAATAATATTAAGACGCTTGGGTTATAAACTCAGGCGTTTTTTCATATCATAGTTATAGCAATTTGTTTCCGGAGGCATATTATGAACGAGCAAGAGGAGTACATAAAGCACGATGTAAGTATAAGGGGTAGAAAGAGAACGGAGATGACGGGAATTAGTGATGTTACAAGCTTTGATGATGGAACTATTATTGCCCAAAGTGATGGATTTGGAATTTCAATAGAGGGAGAAGGGCTTAAAATCGAAAGATTTAATAGTGAAAGCACAGAGCTTGTTTTAAATGGAAAGATAAACGGAATATTTTATTTTACACATTCTGCACAAAAGAAACGAAGATCTATAATCGATATATTTAAATGAGGTAAATATGGAAGTATCAATGCTTGAACAGCTCTTTATATTTTTGGAATCCGTATTAATAGGAGCTTTTTTAGGTGTTGTTTATGATTTCGTAAGATCTGTAAAGACTTGTCTTGGAGTACCTTATACAACCAAGCTGACAGAAAAATTAAAGGGTATACGCTTCAAGTACATTAGAAATCCGTTAGTTAAAAAGCCATCAGGCTTTAATGGAGTAATTACATTTATAAGTGACATTATATATTTTTTGATCGCTACACTTGTACTAATGGTATTTTTGTATTACAAAAACAATGGTATTGTTAGATGGTATGTATTCTTAGGGGCGATTATTGGTATGCTTATTTATTATGTATCGATAGGCAAGCTAATTGGAATGGGAATAGAGGTGCTTTTCTTTTTTGCAAGAGTAGTATGCTATCACATTCTTTCGCTTTTATCAAGGCCGTTTCAGTTGCTGTCAAGCAAAATAAAGCCCATTTTTAGGACGATGTGCATTAAGGCTAAGGAAGTGACCGCAAAAAGGAAAAGAAAGCCAAAAAAGAGGCGTGAGCCACATCAGCTAATGAGAAACGGAAAACCTTGATTTTTAATTTCTAAATTTTAAAAATTAAAAATTCTAAAATTTAAAAGAAAAAATCACCTATAAATAGGTGATTTTTTTGAATGGAATAAATTATTTGATAGAGCACTTTCCATTTGCGCAATTGTCGAGAACAAAGGATTCGCAATCTACACATTGAGATACAGTTGGATTGCACTCGTGAGTTCCAATCGAAACGGTATCAAGAACGCAATAATTAGTTGTTTTTGCGTGGTGAGCACATGATTTTACAGTGCAATGGATACAATGATTTGCCTTATTTTCCATAATAAACTCCTACAAGAAAATTGAAATCAAATGATTTCGATATTATAATGCCCAAGGTGCCGAAAATAATTCAAAAATATAAAAAATAAGTATTGACATAAATAAAAACCCGTGATATAATATCAATCGTATCTGGGTATAGCGCAGATGGTAGCGC
>JAZNYH010000080.1:0-17205 GCA_045594305.1 Eubacteriales bacterium
GTGCCGACGGCTTTAAAGTTGGTGCGCCCTTGTTAGACTGCAAAGTTAACGCTAATGTTATCAAAAACGGCAAAGGCAAAAAGATCGACATCTATCGTTACAAATCCAAGAAGAACGAAAGAAGACATATCGGTCACAGACAACCTTATACAAAGGTACAAATCACAAAGATTGAGGGTTAATTCGCCGTATGACAAAGGTCGTATTTTACAAATCAGGGGATAGCTTTTGGGGCTTTGAGGAGCATGGACACACAGACTTTGCAGAATCGGGCGAGGACATAGTTTGCTCGGCATTATCTGCGATGACAATGCTTGTTATCAATGCAATTGAGGTATCATATGCATCTTCTGTTGATTATGTAATTGATGATGAAACCGGAAATCTAAAGCTAACTGCTTGTGGTGCATTGCCCGACCACGAGAGCGATGAGAAAAAGAGATACGCAATCTCTGGACTTATCATGGCGTACTACTATCAGCTCAATGATTTGATCGAGGAATATGGTGATTACCTTGATGTTGAGCTTATCGAAAAGAAATTTGAGGGCGAACAATAAGCGTAAAATTCAGATAACGGAGGAACAAGAAATGTTAAGACTTGGTTTACAGTTCTTCGCACATAAAAAGGGTGTTGGTTCTACTAGAAACGGTCGTGATAGTGAATCAAAGCGTCTTGGCGTTAAGAGAGCAGACGGTGCTTCCGTTCTTGCTGGTAACATTATCGTAAGACAAAGAGGAACTAAAATTCATCCCGGTAACAATGTTGGTATCGGAACCGATGATACACTCTTCGCTTTGATTGATGGCGTTGTAAAGTTTGAGCACATCACAAAGGACAAGAAGCGTGTAAGCGTATATGCGAAATAATTAAAAAAGCCACCGAGCAATCGGTGGATTTTTTATTTTCTATGAAAATTAATCAAAATATGTAGAAAAATAAAATAATTATTCTAAAATATCTTCACATATAAGAAAAAATATGTTACAATAATACGAATAATAAAATATTATTTTTAAGGAGTATTTATCATTATGCTTAAGCTTGAAAATGTTTCGTTTGAGGTGAAAACCGAGAAAGCTCAAAAGGAAATTCTTAAAAATATAAGCATTGAAATAGATGATGGTTTTGTGGCGATAACTGGACCAAACGGAGGTGGAAAATCAACTCTTGCTAAAATTATAGCAGGAATTTATCAGCCAACCTCTGGCAAAATTTGGTTTGATGGTGTAGATATTACTAATATGAGCATCACCGAAAGAGCCAAGCTTGGCATAAGCTTTGCATTCCAACAGCCCGTAAGATTTAAGGGCTTGACGGTAAAGGACTTGATTACTCTTGCAGCAGGAAAGAAAATAACAGTTTCTGACGCCTGTGTATACCTTTCGGAGGTTGGTCTTTGTGCAAGAGATTATATTGATAGAGAGGTAAACGCCTCGCTCTCTGGTGGTGAACTAAAAAGAATTGAAATTGCGATGATTAACGCAAGAGGAACCAAGCTATCAATCTTTGATGAGCCAGAGGCGGGAATAGACCTTTGGAGCTTTAATAATCTTATTCAAGTGTTTGAAAAGATGCACGAGAGAACAAATGGCTCTATCTTGATTATCTCTCACCAAGAGAGAATTTTAAATATTGCAGACAAAATAATAGTGGTTGCAAACGGACAAGTTAAGCAGTACGGACTTAAAAACGATATTTTGCCCGAGCTTCTTGGCAAAACGGCAAGCACCTGCAAAACCTTGACAGATAAAAACTAAGGAGGACGACGCTATGGATAGCATTCAAAAAAACCTACTTGAAAAAATAGCCGACCTTCACGAGATTCCGGAGGGTGCATACAACATAAGAGCGAATGGTGCACTCGGTGGCAGAAATACAACTGCGAATATTGATATTGTGACAAAAACCGACAAAAGCGGAATTGATATAATAATAAAGCCAGGCACTAAGAACGAAAGCGTGCACATTCCTGTTGTAATAAGCCAAAGTGGTATTAGCGATCTCGTATATAACGATTTCTATATCGGTGAAGGAGCTGATGTTATAATCGTTGCAGGCTGTGGAATTCACAATAGCGGAAGCGATAAGTCTGAGCACGACGGAATACACACCTTCCATGTAGGAAAGGACGCAAGGGTAAAGTATATCGAGCGTCACTATGGTGAGGGTGATGGTAATGGCGAAAATGTTATGAATCCCACAACCATAATTGAAGTCGACGAAAACGGCTACCTTGAAATGGAAACCACTCAAATTAAGGGAATTGATTCTACTGATCGTATAACAAAGGCAAAGCTTAGCGCAGGAGCAAAAATAGTAATTAAGGAAAAGCTAATGACACACGGAAAGCAGTTTGCAAAAACTGAGTTCACCGTTGATCTTGATGGCGAGGATTCTGGTGCGAATGTCATATCACGCTCGGTTGCTAAGGATGAATCAAGACAAATCTTCAAATCCGTTGTGAACGGAAATAGCAAATGCACAGGTCATACCGAGTGCGACGCAATTATTATGGATAACGCAACAGTTGTAGCAATACCTGAAATCACTGCAAACCACATAGACGCAGCACTTATTCACGAGGCAGCGATCGGTAAAATTGCAGGAGAGCAGATTATAAAGCTAATGACTCTTGGATTGACAGAGCAAGAGGCGGAAGAGCAGATTGTAAGCGGATTTCTTAAATAATAATGACTTATAATTTCATAAAGGGACCGACTTTTGGATTGGACCATTATGCATAATCAATGCTAAAATATCACACAAATATTGAAGTAAGAGTAAAATATTAAAAATAATATTCAATGAGGCATTATATGAAAGAATATAAAATTGTGGACAATGTAGAAAGCCTTGAAAGGGCGTTCAAGCAGGTAAGACTTGCACAAGAAAAGTACGCAACCTATGACCAAGAAACGGTTGATAGGATTTTTGCCGCTGCCGCAATGGCTGCAAACAAGGCGAGAATAGAGCTTGCAAAGCTCGCTGTTGAGGAAACAGGAATGGGCGTTGTTGAGGATAAGGTAATAAAAAACCACCTTGCAAGCGAATATGTATATAACAAGTACAAAAGCGAAAGAACCTGTGGAGTGATTGAAGAGGATGTTGCAGGTGGAATGCAAAAGATTGCTTGCCCAATAGGCGTTATAGGAGCAGTAATTCCAACCACAAACCCAACCTCTACTGCAATATTCAAGGCACTTCTTGCTTTGAAGACAAGAAATGGTATTATTATAAGCCCCCACCCAAGAGCTAAGAGAAGCACAATTGCAGCAACTAAGGTGGTATTGGAGGCAGCAGTTGAGGCAGGAGCACCAGAGGGACTTATGTCTTGGATAGATGTGCCAAGCCTTGAGCTTACCAATTTCCTAATGAGTACAGCAGATATAATTCTTGCGACAGGTGGCCCAGGTATGGTAAAGGCAGCCTATTCAAGTGGAAAGCCAGCACTCGGCGTAGGAGCTGGAAATACCCCTGCAATTATTGATGATAGTGCTAATATTCTTTTGGCAGTTAACTCTATAATACACTCTAAGACCTTTGATAACGGAATGATATGTGCATCAGAGCAGTCAGTAATTGTTCTTGATAGCATATACGATGAGGTGAAGGCAGAATTTGCAAAAAGAGGCTGTTATTTCCTAAACGAAGAGGAAACCGAGAAGGTAAGAAAAACAATTATTATAAATAGTGCTCTGAATGCAAAAATAGTTGGTCAAAGTGCATACAAAATAGCTACATTAGCAGGAGTAGAGGTAGATCCAAAAACCAAGATACTCATAGGCGAGGTTCAAGATACCGATCTTAGCGAAGAATTTGCACACGAAAAGCTATCACCCGTTCTTGCAATGTATAGAGCAGAAAGCTTTGATAAGGCGTTAGAGCAGGCATATCAGCTCATAGAGGACGGTGGACTTGGTCATACCTCATCAATCTATCTAAACGAGCTTACCGAGAGGGAAAAGCTTGATAAATTCAAGAATATGATGAAGACCTGCCGAATTTTGGTAAATACACCATCATCACACGGAGGAGTTGGCGATGTTTATAACTTCCGCCTCGCTCCCTCTCTCACCCTTGGCTGTGGCTCTTGGGGTGGTAACTCCGTTTCTGAAAATGTAGGAATAAAGCATCTTTTGAACATTAAAACTGTAGCGATAAGGAGAGAAAATATGCTTTGGTTTAGAGCACCTGAAAAGATATATATAAAGAAGGGCTGTCTTGATGTTGCTCTTGATGAGCTAAGGACACCAATGAATAAGAAAAAAGCATTTATAGTAACCGACAATTTCTTGTTCGAAAGTGGCTACATTAAGCCAATAACTGATAAGCTAAAGGCTATGGATATTCAATTTGCATCCTTCCATAGCGTAGAGCCTGATCCAACTCTTGCTTGTGCAAGAGCAGGAGCTGAGCAGATGAGAGCCTTCTCGCCCGATGTTATTATCGCATTTGGTGGTGGCTCTGCTATGGACGCAGCTAAAATTATGTGGGTTCTCTATGAGCACCCCGATGTAAGCTTTGAGGATATGTCACTTCGTTTTAGCGACATAAGAAAGCGTATATATACCTTCCCTAAAATGGGCGAAAAGGCTTATTTCATAGCAATCCCAACATCTGCTGGTACAGGAAGTGAGGTAACACCATTCGCTGTAATCACAGATGAGAAGACAGGAATAAAATATCCTCTTGCTGATTATGAGCTTCTTCCAAATATGGCAATAATAGATACAGATTTCCATATGAGTGCTCCAAAGGGCTTAACCTCAGCCTCTGGCATAGACGCTGTTACTCACGCTCTTGAAGCATATGCATCTATAATGGCTACTGACTATACTGATGCAATCGCTCTTAAATCACTAAAAACAGTATTTGAATACTTGCCAAGAGCATATAATAATGGACAAATTGATGTCGAGGCAAGAGAGAAGATGGCAAACGCTGCAACAATGGCGGGAATGGCATTTGCAAATGCGTTTTTGGGTGTATGCCACTCCATGGCACATAAGCTTGGTTCATTCCATCACCTACCACACGGAATAGCAAACGCATTGCTTATAGAGCAGGTCATTCGCTTTAATGCGTCTGAGACTCCTACTAAGATGGGAACCTTCTCACAATACGACCACCCACATTGTCTTGCGAGATACGCTGAAATTGCAGACTATTTAGGACTTGGTGGTAAAACGAACGAGCAAAAGTTAAATTCGCTTATAAAGGCCCTTAATGAGCTTAAAAATCAGGTTGGAATTAAGAATTCAATCAAGGAATACGGAGTTGACGAGCAAGAATTCCTTGCAACACTTGATGAAATGGTTGAGCAGGCATTTGATGACCAATGCACAGGTGCTAACCCAAGATATCCTCTTATGAGCGAAATAAAGCAAATGTATCTTAATGCATATTATGGAAAAACCGAAGCAGTTTAAGGGGGAGGATTTATATGAAGCTTGAAAATGTTGTTGCATCAAAAAAATCAAAAAGAACCTATCGTGACGGAAATAAGTGGATAAAGAGCTTTGACGAAAAATCAAAGGTTGATGTTTTATCTCAGGCATTAAACCACGCCTTAATAGAAGAAACCCCAATTAAAATCCCCAAAATGCTTGAGGTAAACACAAGCGAGGGTAATTATACAATCATTACAGAATATGTAGAGGGCGTTAGTATTCAAGAGCTTATGGACAAAAGCCCCGAAAAGCTTGATGAATACCTCGAAATGTTTGTTGATATTCAAATGTCAATTCACAATAATAGAGCACCAGGACTTAAAAAGCTTAAGGACAAAATGGCTGCTAAGATTTCTCTTAGCGAGCTTGATGAAACATTGAAATACGACCTTCATACAAGACTATTCTCAATGCCTAAGCATCAAAAGATATGCCATGGTGACTTAAAACCTTCTCGTGTAATAGTATCAGATGATGGAGAGGTGTATATAACGGACTGGGCACATGTTACACAGGGAAACGCCTCAGCCGATATATCAAGAACCTATCTTACCTTCTGTCTTGAAGGAAAAACTGAGCTTGCAGAAAAATATCTTGAGCTATTCTGCAAAAAGAGTGGAACAACAAAAAAATATGTTCAAAGATGGTTTCCAATCGTTGCCGCATCTCAAACAGTTAAGAAAAACCCTCACGAGAGAGAATTGCTCTTAAAGTGGGTAGATGTTATGGAGGGCGAATAAGCCTTAAAATAATGCATTTTATCATCAACAAAAATGAGGTAAAACATGAAAATTATAGATATTATAAATTCTAATAAGCCCTCATTGTCCTTTGAGGTGTTTCCACCTAAAACAAGTGCAGGCTTTGAAAGCGTAAAGGAGGCTACGGAGCAAATAGCAGCTCTTAAGCCATCCTTTATGAGCGTTACATATGGCGCAGGCGGAGGAACAAGCGAATATACAACTGCACTTGCAGAAAACATAAAAAAGAGCTTTGGCGTTGAATCCTTAGCTCATCTTACCTGTATAAATTCGACAAAGGACGATATTACAGTAAGGCTTGAAGCGTTAAAGACTGCTGGAATAGAAAACATTTTGGCATTAAGAGGCGATATTACACCAGAAAACAAGGACAAGATAAAGTTCGATTATAAGCACGCAAACGAGCTTGTAGAGGATATTAAAAAATTTGGCGATTTTTGCGTAGGTGGTGCTTGTTATCCTGAATCTCACCCCGAATCCCTTACTCAAAGGGATGATATTGAAAACCTAAGAAAAAAGGTTGATGCGGGCTGTGAATTTTTAACAACTCAAATGTTTTTCGATAACAACATATTATACAACTATTTGTATAAAATAAGAGAAGCAGGCATTACAGTGCCAATTGTTGCAGGCGTTATGCCTGTTACAAATGCAAATCAAATAAAGCGTATAACCTCCTTGTCAGGAACATATCTGCCACAGCGCTTCAAGACAATTGTTGATAGATATGGCTACAACCCAGAGGTTATGGCACAGGCAGGAATTGCATACGCAACAGAGCAAATAATTGATTTGTACGCAAACGGAATAAATGCAGTACATATTTATTCAATGAATAAGCCATACATAGCTGCAAAAATTCAAGAAAACATTTCGGAGATATTAAAGTGACAGAAGTTCGTACAATGTATATGGTCAATCCACTTGACCTCGTTATTCAGAAAAAAGAGGTTTTAAGGTATCTTAAGGCTTCAAAAACGACAATTGAGACAGAGGCCCTTATTGACGAGTGCTTAAGAGATGTATACAAGGTTGTATCCCCTAAGGCTGTATATCTTGAAACAACGGTAGAGCTGTTGGAAAATGATATTGTTAAGCTTGGCTTTATGGAAATAAAAAGTCATAGCTTGTCGATAAATCTCAAAAAATGTAAAAAAGCATACATTTTTGCCGCAACCTTAGGAATAGAGCTTGATAGAATGATAGAAAAGTATTCAAGGTTTATTCAATCAAAGGCAACAGTATGCCATGCAATCGGCTCAGCACTTATAGAAGCCTTTTGTGATTATATAAACGAGGAGCTTGTTGCAAAAAGTAAGTCTACTCGCAGATTTTCTCCGGGCTATGGTGATTTGTCACTCGAAATTCAACCAATGGTGTTAAATGCCTTGGACGCTGAAAGAAAAATAGGAATAATACTTGGCGAGTCACTATTGATGCAACCATCAAAAACAGTAACTGCCATAATAGGAATTAAATAATGGATATTTTATCTAAGCTTAAAAACGGCTATCTGTTTTTTGATGGCGGAATGGGAACTCTTTTGCAAGAAAAAGGGTTAAAAATGGGTGATTTGCCCGAGGAATGGAATCTAACGCACTCGGACATTATTACATCTATTCATCGTGCATATCTTGAAGCAGGAGCTAATGTTATAACAACAAATACCTTTGGAGCTAACCCTTTAAAAATAGAGAATTATGAGGAGCTTATTAGGGGTGCTGTAAAAAATGCAAAATCTGCTATTTTTGCACAGGACCAATATGTGGCTCTTGATATAGGCCCAACAGGAAAGCTTTTAAAGCCACTTGGAGAGCTTGACTTTGAAGATGCCGTAAGTGCGTTTTCTAAGGCTGTTAAGGTGGGAGATGAAGCAGGCTGTGACCTTATCATAATTGAGACTATGAATGATCCATACGAGCTAAAGGCAGCAGTTCTTGCAGCCAAGGAAAGCTCATCACTTCCTATCTTTGCTACCTTTGTTCTTGATGAAAAGGGCAAAACAATGACAGGCTGTGACATAGACTCAATGGTTGCTATGCTTGAAGGACTTGGGGTTAGTGCTCTTGGAGTTAATTGCTCACTTGGTGCAGACAAGCTAAAGCAATTCGTGCCAAGAATAATCGAAAGAGCAAGCGTTCCTGTTATAGTGAATCCAAACGCAGGCATGCCATGCATACACGAGGGAAGAACCTGCTTTGAAAGCACACCCAAAGAGTTCCTTGAACATATGCTTGAAATTGCAGAATCGGGTGCGAGGGTTCTTGGTGGATGCTGTGGCACAACGCCCGAATACATAAAGGCGGTTGTTGATGCATTAAAGGGTAAGGAGCCTAAGCCGGTCGAAAGGAAGAGCATAACTGTTGCTTCATCCTTTTCTAAGGCATGTACATTTGATAAGAAGGTAGTTCTTATAGGCGAAAGAATCAACCCCACGGGTAAATCAAAGCTAAAGCAAGCACTAAGAGAAAACAATATAGCGTATCTAATCTCCGAGGCAATAGGTCAAGAGGAAAAGGGAGCTGATATGCTTGATGTCAATGTAGGCTTGCCCGAGATTGATGAAAAGGCTATGCTTGTGAGCGTTGTGAGGGAGCTACAAGCTGTTACCTCGCTACCTCTTCAGCTCGACAGCTCAAATATAGACGCACTTGAAGCCTCAATGCGTATTTATAACGGTAAGCCACTTGTAAACTCAGTAAACGGCAAGAGGGAAAGCATGGATAGCGTGCTACCCCTTGTTGCTAAATATGGTGGAGTTGTAATAGCCCTTACTCTTGATGAGGAGGGAATACCATCTACCGCACAGGGAAGATATGAAATTGCTAAGAGAATAGTTGAAAGAGCAAATGAGCTTGGCATTGATAAAAGGGACATTATTGTAGATCCACTTTGCCTAACCGTAAGCTCGGATTCGAGTGCTCCAAGCGTTACACTTGAAGCGATTAAGCTCATAAAGCAGGGACTTGGTGTTAAGACCTCGCTTGGTATATCAAATGTTTCATTTGGTTTGCCAAATAGAGACTACATTACATCGACATTTTTTGCCTTGGCTCTTCAAAATGGACTTGATGCAGTGATAATGAATCCTTACTCAAACGAGATGATGAAAATATACTATTCCTATAATGCACTTATGGGTATAGATGAGGTTTGTAGTGACTATATTGCATATGCCTCTAATACAATAGCGACACAGACTGCAACAAAAATTGACACAGAGCTAACACTTGAAAAGGCGATTATAAAAGGCTTAAAGTCAGATGCAAGAGAGCTTACAAAAGCTCTAATAATCGACACAGAGCCTCTTGAAATTGTTAACAAGCATATTATTCCTGCACTTGATACAGTTGGTAATAACTATGAAAAGGGTATATCCTTCTTGCCACAGCTCTTGATGAGTGCTGAAACTGCGAATGTTGCATTTGAGGTTGTCAAGGAGAAAATTCCAAGCTCTGATGAATCGAGTAAGGGTGGCTTTATCATAGCAACCGTCAGGGGAGACATTCACGATATCGGCAAGAACATAGTAAAGGTTATTCTGCAAAACTATGGCTACAAGGTTCAAGATTTAGGCAAAAATATCTCACCTGAGCTTGTTCTTGATGCAGTGAAGAAAACAGGTATTAAGCTTGTTGGACTTTCTGCACTTATGACAACTACCATTCCATCAATGGAGGAAACAATAAAGCTACTTAAGGATTTCGATCCGGAGATAACTGTTATTGTCGGTGGAGCAGTGTTAACTGAGGAATATGCCAAAATGATCAATGCTGACAAGTATTGTAAGGACGCAATGGAAGCAGTTCGCTTCACTCAGGAATACTATGAAAACAGACACATATAGCGCTTAGAGGAGATTTTATGGAGCATTTTACAATTTGTGTAATTTATCAGGCAAAGTCTAAGGAGGCAAGAGATGCCTTCGTAAGAGAGCTTGCTGAAGCAGGTGTTTTAAACGCTATAAGAAGCGAAAATGGTTGTCTAAAATACCAGTATTATAATGCGGTTGAGGATGACAAAAGGCTCGTTTTGTTTGAGGAGTGGTTAGATAAAGGGTGCCAACAGGTACATATGACACAGCCACATATGAAAACCGCAATGGAAATCAAGGCAAAGCATATCGATAGCGTGGAATTAAAGCAGATTGAAATTCTATAACAAAAAACGAGGCATTTCGCCTCGTTTTATTTTTTCTTGATATTGTCCCAATATGCCTTTGCTGCCTGTTCAGTTTTATTTTCACCATATTTGTAGTATTTTGCACCCTTAATATCATCGGGTAAATATTGCTGTTCCACCCAATCATGTGGATAAGAATGAGGGTATTTATACCCCTTAAAAAGAGGAGCCTGTAAATGAACAGGAATAGTGTTCCCCTTGCCAGAGCGAACATCAGCACTTGCGGCATTTATAGCCTCATATGCCGTGTTTGATTTTGGAGCAGTTGCAAGCATTATAGCACAGTTTGCAAGAGGAATCCTTGCCTCGGGTAAGCCAAGCTCACGAGCACTGCAACAAAGAGCGTGTGTAATTTGTGCTGCCTGTGGATATGCAAGTCCAATGTCCTCAGAGGCAATTACCTGTAGTCGTCTGCACGCTGAAATTATATCGCCACCCTCAAGGAGCTTTGCAAGATAAAATACAGCCGCATCAGGGTCAGAGCCACGAATTGACTTTTGCAGACCTGAAAGCAGATTGTAATGGACATCATCATTTCTGTCGAATGCACTTGCAGCAACGGAGGGAATAAAGCCTTGAGCGATTTCCTTTGTGATTACATCATCACTTGTGATATATGCTCCTTCAAGAAGAGTGAGAGCGTGACGAACATCACCACCTGCACAGGATGCCAAAAATTCAAGAGCTTCATTTTCATATGTCTTATTTATTCCACCTTCCTTGTTCATTTCATCAATAGCACGAACGAGGGCAGGAACAATTTCCTTAGGCTCAACTCGCTTGAACTCAAAAACAGAGCAACGAGAAAGAAGAGCGTCATAAATGTAAAAGTATGGATTTTCAGTAGTAGATGCAATGAGCGTAATTCTTCCGTCCTCGATATATTCGAGCAAGGATTGCTGTTGCTTTTTATTGAAATACTGAATTTCATCGAGGTATAAAAGTATACCCTGTGTTGAAAAAACAGAGCTTGATTGAGCAACAACCTCCTTTACATCAGCCAAGGAAGCGGTTGTTGCATTAAGACGGAAAAGCTCCATGCCTGAGTTTTGGGCAATAATGTTAGCAACAGTAGTTTTTCCGGTGCCGGGAGGACCAAAAAATATCATATTTGTTATTCTTTTTGCGTCAACCATTTTTCGAATGACGCCATTTTTAGATATAAGATGAGCCTGTCCCGCTATTTCATCAAAGGATTTTGGGCGTAGCTTATCTGCTATCGGTTGATTGTTCATAGTTAAACCTCATTTGGATAAAGTCTTACAAGTATTTTATCATAGAATTTTTGGAAAATCAATATAAATGTAACATGTATTTTTGAATTTGATTGAGGAGAATATATGAGGCTTCAATACATACAATCAACAAAACCAAATACAAAGCCCTTAAATAAGAGAATAAGAACAAGTCTTGAATGCTTGCTTCTTGCATTAATTATGTCGGTGCTTACTATTTTCCTTGTGGTGCAAAAATCAAGAGAAATAACTCTTAATAAGGAATATGTAGAGGTTTCTCAAAACGCTTTTTTCGACTTTATAGAGCTCGAATTAAATAGCCCAATAGAGAATACTGATAGCAATAACACAGGCTCGGTATTTTGGAATGCATTTGAAAGGTATCAGGCAGAAAGTAATGAATAGAGGAGCTGAGGCATTTGGCTTTTTAGCACTTTTTTTTACAATGATGAGCATATCGACCTCGCCATATCCCTTGCTACTCATCCTTTCGTATCTAATCCACGAGACAGGACACATATTCTTTGCGAAAATAGCTAAAATTCCTATGAGAAAAATAAGGCTTGGAGCCTTTCATTTAAGATTAAGATATGATTGCTCCTCAGCATCCTTTAAAAACGAGCTTTTGGTTTGCTCGGGTGGAATTGCTTTCAATCTTGCAGTTGTACTTTTACTACTGCCTTTCTCCTCGTTAAATGATAAAATATCATTCATTTTGCTGTGCAATCTATCTCTTGCGATTATGAATTTATACCCAGCATCGACACTTGATGGTGGGCGAATTATAAAGTGTATTTTAATGATTTTTCTTGATGAGAGAAGAGCAAACACCATCTTTAAGATAATATCGTTTGTCTTTGCATTTTTGCTGTGGCTTTGCGCTGTATATCTGCTTTTGATATTTAATTCCAATATTTCACTATTTTTCATTTCGGTATTTCTATTGATTGAGCTATGCTTTTCTACATAAATATTTAAAAAAATATTTAGTTTTTTCGACAAAACTATTGCACATTACATTATAATTTGTTATAATGCAATTGATTTACTCTCGTGCGCAAAGAAAGAGAATTTTTGTCGTTGTAGATCAAGATTATGAAAGAACGGGGATAGAAATGAACGAAAAAAAGATCATTGAGTTGAAAGGCGTTGCTAAATCCTTCGATGGAGAGGTAATACTCGACAACATAGACCTTGATGTTTATGAGAAGGAATTTATCACATTACTCGGTCCTTCCGGATGTGGAAAGACCACAACCCTGCGTATTATTGCAGGCTTTGTTACTCCTGATAGTGGAGAGGTAATGTTTGACGGCGAATTGATAAACGATTTACCGCCATACAAGCGTTCTGTGAACACGGTATTCCAAAAGTATGCATTGTTCACACACCTTAATGTTTACGAAAACATTGCTTTTGCTCTTCGATTGAAAAAGGTACCTGAGGAAGAAATTTACGAGCGAGTACAGGAAATGCTCACTATGGTAAACCTTAAAGGCTTTGAAAAAAGAGATGTAAATCTTCTCTCTGGTGGACAACAGCAGAGAGTAGCAATCGCTCGTGCACTTATTAACAAACCAAGAGTTCTTTTGCTGGACGAGCCCTTAGGAGCACTTGACTTGAAGCTCCGTAAGGACATGCAAAATGAGCTTAAAAATATACAGAGAAAAACCGGCATTACCTTTATCTATGTAACACACGACCAGGAAGAGGCACTTAGTATGTCTGATACTGTTGTTGTAATGGCAAACGGAAAGATTCAGCAAATAGGTTCTCCAACTGACATTTACAACGAGCCAGAAAATGCATTTGTTGCTGATTTTATTGGTGAAAGTAACATCATTGATGGTGTTATGCTCGATGACTATAAGGTTAAATTCTCAGGTCATGAGTTTGAGTGCCTTGATAAGGGCTTTGAGAAAAATGAGCCTATCGATGCAGTTATTCGCCCTGAGGATGTTGATGTTGTAGCACCAAAGAAGGGAATGCTTCGTGGAATAGTAGATTCTGTTACCTTCAAGGGCGTTCATTACGAGATAATTGTAACCATAAATAACTTTAAGTGGATGATTCAGTCAACTGACTATGTAGCTCCTGGACAGGAAATAGGACTATACATAGAGCCAGACGCTATCCACATAATGAAAAAGTCCGAATTCTCGGATATGTTTGGAGATTACTCATCATTCAGCGATGAGCTCGAGCATCTTTCGGATATTACTGAGGAGGAAGAGGACGAAGAATGAACAAAAAATCCTTGCTTCAAAGAGCGGCAGCTGCACCTCATATCGTTTGGTCGATATTGTTTATTGTAGCCCCCTTGCTCTTTGTTATCTACTATGCATTTACGGATGCCGATGGAAAGCTTAGCTTTTCTAATATGGTAGAGCTTGCTCAGCCGAGCTATCTTGAGATTTTTTTGCGTTCTGTTTGCTTTGCCTTTCTTGCGACAGTTATATGCTTGATTATTGCATACCCAATAGCTTACTTCATCGCTAAGGCTAAGCCTAAAACACAAAAGATTCTTATTATGCTCGTAATGCTTCCTATGTGGATGAATTTCCTTATAAGAACCTATTCTTGGATGGCACTTTTAGAGGATTCTGGAATCATAAACTCGATACTACATACGGAATTTCATATGATCAATACCGAGGGAGCAGTAATTCTCGGTATGGTGTATAATTTCTTGCCATATATGATACTTCCGCTACATACCGTGCTATCAAAAATAGATCCAAAGCTGTGTGAGGCAGCGGCTGACCTCGGCTGTAACCCATTTTTGGTTATTTTGAAGGTTGTGCTTCCACTAAGCGTTCCTGGCATTATTTCTGGAATAACTATGGTTTTCGTACCATCAATTAGCACCTTCTATATTTCTCAAAAGCTCGGTGGAGGAAACTTTGACCTTATTGGAGATACAATAGAGCGTCAGTTCCAAACCGCTTATAATTACAATCTTGGTGCGGCAATGTCATTTGTTCTTATGATACTTATAATAATAAGCATGACCATAATGAACAAGTACGCCGACGATGACGGAGGTGTAATTATATGACGAAATTAAAAGGCTTAAAGAATGCCAACGGAATTTACACCGCACTTATATTTGTGTTCCTTTATATGCCGATAGCGGTACTTATCTTGTTCTCATTTAACTCATCAAGCAGTACAAATTCTCTCGATGGATTTTCTCTTAGATGGTATAAGGAGCTCTTTAACGATGCCGCAACTATGGAGGCACTCAAAAACACGCTTCTGTTAGCAGTGCTATCAGCTCTTATCTCAACTGTGATAGGAACTCTTGCTGCATACGGAATATACAAGATGAAGAACAAGGTCGTCAAAAACACCACAATGTCAGTTACGAATATACCTATGATGAACCCTGAAATCGTAACAGGTATATCGATGATGCTTTTGTTCGTTTTTGTCGGCTCAATAATCAACTCAAAGACCGTTTTGGGCTTTGGAACAGTTCTAATCGCACATATAACCTTTAATTTGCCTTATGTTATTTTGCTTATTCTTCCAAAGTTTAAGCAAATGGATAAAAACCTTCCAGAGGCGGCTCTTGACTTGGGCTGTACCCCTATACAATCCTTTTTAAAGGTAGAGCTACCACAAATAATGCCAGGTATAATTTCTGGTCTTATAATGGCGTTTACACTTTCTCTTGATGACTTTGTAATAAGCTATTTTACAATCGGTAGTGGATTTGAAACTCTTCCAATAAGAATTTATTCAATGACCAAAAAGCGTGTTACACCAGATATGTACGCACTTTCTGCGCTTATCTTTGTAAGCATTTTGTTGCTTCTTATTGTTTCAAACCTTTCATCTAATGATAACAAGGAGAAGAAGGTTCTTACCCAAAAGCAGAAGAAGACAGTAAGGATTGTGCTTGCATCCACCTTTGCCGCAATAGCACTTCTTACATCTGGCTTGTTTATCGCTACATCTATGACCGAGGTTGTAACCGTAAATGTTTACAACTGGGGTGAATATATTTCAGATGGAAGCGAGGACGAGGACGGAGTAGCATCTGTCGATGTAAACAAGGAATTTGAACGATATTATTCCAAGGTTCTAACCGAAAAATATGGCAAAAAGGTCAAGGTTAAGGTTAATTACACAACCTACGCAAGCAACGAGGATCTTTACGCTAAATTAAAGGGTGGAGCAGGTGGATATGATGTAATAATTCCATCTGATTACATGATCGAAAGATTGATAAACGAGGGACTTATACAGCCAATAGCATCTCGTGATGAAATAGCAAATGTAATTCCTAATTATAATAATCTCTATGATCGCTTTAAGGCACCATTTTACGATAACGGAAATGATGTTTACTCAGTAATGTACACATACGGCGTAATCGGAATTATTTATAATACTGATTATGTTAGCGAGAGTGACATTGGTGGTTGGGATATTCTTTGGAACGAAAAGTATGCTGGAGATATATTGCAATTTAACAATGCAAGAGACGCTTTTGGTACAGCAATGTACAAGCTTGGAATAAATGTTAATAATCCATCTGCTGATGACTGGAAGATGGCTCTTGATGAGCTTAAAAACCAAAAGCCACTTGTCCAAAGCTATGTAATGGATGAGGTTTATAACAAGATGGAATCTGGCGAGGCATTGATTTGCGCATACTATGCAGGCGATGCTCTCACTATGATTTATAATGCTGAAAAGCACGGAGTAAATCTCGCATTCTATTATCCAACCGATAACGAGGGTAATCCAATAACGAATGTGTTTGCTGATGCTATGTGTATTCCTGCTGATGTTTCAGCGGAGCAAAAGGTTCACGCACAGGCATACATAGACTTTATGCTGTCCGTGGATGAGGAGTATGGTGCTCCTGCCATAGCAAATGCTCAATATATCTACTATGCATCACCAAATAAAGCGGTTGTAGAGAGCGATAGCTATCTTGAATTCCTTGACGGTGATGAGGAGACAATCTACGATCCCGTAATTGATGATCATATAACTGAATTGTTTGATCAATATGCATATAGAAATCTTTCTAATGAAAACCTTTCAATTCTCAATAAAAATTGGGAAACCTTGAAGGTAGATTCATCTAATTTCAGTATATCAATATATGTTGTAAGCTTGGTTATTGCAGTAGCAATAATTGCGTTCATTGTATTTAAGGTCGTTCAAAAGAAGCATAGAGCGAGATTCTACAAGTAATAAAAAACACCCGAAGCCATACGACTCGGGTGTTTTTCTATTTTTTATTTGCTTTTCTGCGTTTCTTTTCATCTGTGTCTATTTTATCCTCGTGAAAGCCGTCAACCTCTCCTCTTTGAATAGCACCGAGAATCCTATGATAAAGCCCGGGGTGAGCCTTATCAAACGGAGCAAGGAACTCCTTCATATTCGCTCTCTCGGTATTGCCATCAGCGGGGCAGGGGCTTTTGTAGACGGGCAAATTTTCTTTTGTAGCAAATGTCTTGATTTCCTTTTCGTGAGTATAAATTAATGGTCTAATCATAGTCAAATCCTTGCGTGAAAGGTATGTAATAGGGCTAAAACAACCGATTCTACCCT
>JAZNYH010000081.1:0-21218 GCA_045594305.1 Eubacteriales bacterium
TATACCGACATTAGCGTAAGCGTAAGAGGCTTCAATAACGCTGATGAAACAGGTAGCTTCTACACACTCGCTCTTATCTCTGCAATCGCAGTAAAGACCGAGGCAGGAGTGCACTACATTCAAGCAGGACTTAAAAACTCATCTAACACAACTATAACAGTTGATGGTGTTGACTTTAACATAGTTACTGCAAATAATGTCTATAACCCCACAGGGGCATAAAAGCAAAACAAAAGCACCGAGAAATCGGTGCTTTTTTACATTTATAAATATTAAAGAGCCTTCTTTATAGCGTCAAGAAACTCGCTATAATCATCAAAGGCAGGGAGCTGTGGATAATCAGCCTTAATCTTGTCAGTGCTCTTGAAAAGGAAGCCTGCCTTAGAGTTGAGAATCATGCCAAGATCATTATAGCTGTCACCTGCGGCAATTGTTTCAAATCCAATAGATTGGAGAGCCTTAACAGTAGAGAGCTTTGATTTTTCAACTCTCATCTTATAGCCTACAATCTCACCATTGTCAGCCACCTCAAGAGTGTTGCAGAAGATAGTAGGATAGCCAAGCTTCTTCATAAGAGGTGTAGCAAACTGTGTAAATGTGTCGCTTATAATAATAACCTGTGTGATTGAGCGAAGCTCATCAAGAAACTCCTTAGCACCAGGGATTGGGTCTATTTTTGCAATAGTGTCTTGAATTTCTTTAAGACCAAGCCCGTGCTCCTTTAAAATGCTTATACGATATTTCATAAGCTTGTCATAATCAGGCTCATCTCTTGTGGTCCTGCGGAGCTCGGGAATACCAACTGCATCAGCAAAGGCAATCCAAATTTCAGGAACCAAAACGCCTTCAAGATCAAGACAAACGATGTTCATATTACTCATTTTTATATCCTCCAAAAAATAAGATATTAGTATTTTAGCACACAAAAAATACTTTGTCAATATTTGTATTTGACATTTAGAATAATATATGGTAAAATATATATGTTATGAAAAAATAAAGAAGAAAAAACTGTTTAAGGAGGGCTTATGAGAAAGAAAAGCCTTATTCTTTTAGTGCTTATCGCCTTGATTTTCGTGCTTGGTGCATGTATGAGAAACAATGACGATATAGTGGCATCATCAAGTGGTGGTGACCATACGCACAACTACACATCGACAGTATACCCCCCAACCTGTAAGGAGGAGGGCTACACTATTAAAAAATGCACAGAGTGTGGTCATGAGGGAAAGACAGATATAGTAAGAGCAACAGGACATAGTGGAACAGAGTGGGAAACAGTATCCATCGCAACCTGCACAGAGGCGGGTAAGGAGGAGCTTTACTGCACAGTATGCTTTGAGCTTATGGATTCAAGAGTAGTCAAGGCAAAGAACCACCTTTACACAACAACCACAGTTGCACCAACCTGCTCACAAAAGGGCTATGTAAAGCATATGTGTCAGTATTGTGCAGACCAATACGAGGATACCTATGTTATAGAAACAGGTGCACACGAGGAGGGTGATCCTAAAATCACAAAGGCTCCTACCTGCTCCGAGGCAGGAATCCGTACATATTTCTGCAAATACTGTAACCTTAAAATGCGTGAGGAAAGCATTTCAGTTGTTGAATGTAGCTATCGTGCAACACCCGACAAGACAAATAATGTGACCATTTACACCTGCTCAATGTGTGGAGATTCGTACACAGGTGCGTACATTTCACCAGAAGCACTTGCACAATCCTCTGCTAAGGAGATATACGCAAGCTCCAAGGACGCGATGGTTGAAATCACAGCTCTTGACAAAAAGGGCAAGGCTATGTCCACAGGCTCGGGCTTTTTCATCACCGAGGACGGATATATCGCAACAAACTACCATGTTATAAAGGGTGCATATGGCCTTTCAATAGTAAAATACACAGGTGGCTCCGCTGTTGCAAGCGTTAAGATTGTAGCATATAGCGAAACAAGCGATGTTGCTATCCTTAAAATTGAAACAAGTGGCGAGAGGTATCTTGAATTTTCAAGCACCGCAGTTGAAACAGGCGACACAATCTACACACTTGGAAGCACTCTTGGACTTACCGATACCTTTACATATGGTGTTGTATCAAACGCTGATAGATATGTAAGTGGCAAGCCCTGTATCCAATTTACAGCACCTATCTCGGGTGGAAATAGTGGTGGACCGCTCCTTGACTCAACAGGCAAGGTTATTGGAATTGTAACAATGCAAATTACCGATGGACAAAACATCAACTTTGCAGTAAAATCATCTGTTGTCGAGGGCGTCAATACCCAAAGATTAGAGACACCTGTCGAGCCCTCTGCACTTTATGACGCTAACTTAAAGACTAACGCAACGCACATTCTCAAATACTACATTATGAATAATGCGTCAACCTCAACAGAGAGCACATATACCATTATTGAATACGAGCCGGAAACAGAGCTCAGCTACGGAAGAAAGTACACATATACCTACGATATAGAGAAGGATAGAGTTTACATTTGCATTGAGCTTATTTCGAGCAATATGACAAGACTATCAATCACCGTAGAGCTTGAAAAGAACGAGGAGGGCTTGTACGCAGTTGATGCATACGACTATGAGTTCTATCAATCTACAATGCTCGGCTACCTTGATCCAACAGCAAAGCTTTATATTATGTCAACCTCAGAGCTTAATCAGGAGTACTTTGATGCAGTATTTAGCGATGTTGAAACAAAGTACACAGGTCAAAATGCAGGACTTAAAAAGATGGGACTTTATGTATCCTATTCAAGCCTTGTAGCAAAGTTTGCAATTATGCTCCAAAGCTCAGGCACAGGACTTAGTGCAGCAAGCTTCGACCTTAGCCTACCAGAGCAAGCTCCTCAAGCATGATAAATAAAAGCGAGATTTGCGAAAATCTCGCTTTTTCTTTATTTAAAAATTTAAAAATATTTATTTATAATATTGAAAAAACGCCAAAAAAGTGATATACTATATAATGGATTGATATTGACAAAGAAAAAGAGGTGAGAATAGATGAAAATTGGACTTTTAGGCTTTGGCTCTATGGGTAGAACCCACGCATATTGCATAAGCAATCTTGCGTATTTTTTTAATTCAGGCGTGAGTGCGCAGGTGCACGGCGTATGCACTAAAAATATAAGTAATGCAAAGGACGCCTGCGAGAAATTTTCGCTTGGCTTTTATACCGATAATGAGGACGATATTATCTATTCCCCCGAAATTGATGCAGTAGATATTTGTACTCCAAATATTTATCATTACGAAACTGCCAAAAAGGCAATATTGGCAGGCAAGCACATCTATTGCGAAAAGCCACTTGCAGTAACCTATGAGCAGGCAAGGGAGCTTGCACAGCTCGCAAGAGAAAAGGGCGTTTGTGCACAGGTGGTGTTCAATAACAGATTTTTAAGTGCTATTATGCGTGCTAAGGAGCTTATCTTAGAGGGCAAGCTTGGAAGGATACTTTCATTTAGTGCAAAATATCTTCATTCAAGTGCACTTGATACAAAAAAGAACGCAGGCTGGAAGCAGGATAAGACCATTTGTGGCGGAGGCGTGCTTTTCGACCTTGGCTCTCATGTCGTAGACCTAATCTATTACTTGTGTGGTGATTTTGCAAGCGTTCTTGGCAAATCTCAAATTGCATACCCAAATCGTACAGGTGTAGATGGTAAGAAATGGAGCACCAACGCCGATGAGGCATTTTATATGATAGCAACTCTTGCGTGTGGAGCAGTTGGCACGATTGAGGTTAGCAAAATTGCTCTGGGAGCAAACGATGAGCTTACGCTTGAAATAAGAGGCGAGGATGGTAGCCTTCGCTTTAATCTTATGGATTTGAACTATCTTGAATTTTATTCATCAAAATCCCCCGATAAGCCACTTGGTGGCGAGCGTGGCTTTACCAAAATCGAATGTGTAAACAGATACGATGCCCCCGCAGGAATATTCCCAGGTATTAAAGCACCAATCGGCTGGCTAAGAGGACACCTTGGTAGCATGCACGCCTTTTGCGATGCTGTGATAAATAAAAAATCACCATCTCCCTCGTTTGATGAGGGTGCATATGTGCAGAAAGTACTTGAATGTGCATATATATCTGACAGAGAAGGTAAGGAAATCGACACTCTAAGGAGGTAACGATGATAGTAATAGGACTTTGTGGAGCGAGTGGCTCGGGCAAGGGCTACATTTGTGAAAAATTCAAGACATACGGTGTTGAGTACATAGACACCGATAAGGTCTACGCCACAAAAATCGTTTCAGCAGGCTCGCCCTGCCTTGATGAGCTTAAAATGTTCTTTGGTAGGGATATAATCACAGAAAAGGGCACGCTTGACAAGGCACGCCTTTCCAAAAAGGTGTTTGAGGGGTCAAACGCATCTCAGCATTTAAAGGTTCTAAACACAATAACCCACAAGTATATAAAAGAAGATGTTGAGGCTACAATTGGCGACGCTCGTAAAAGAGGGACAAAAGCAATAATAGTCGACGCACCCGTGCTTTTTGAAAGTGGCTTTGATTCAATGTGCGATGTTACCATTTGCGTAACAGCCCCACTTGATTTAAGGCTTGATAGAATTGTAAAAAGAGATAAAATCGCAAGGTCAAAGGCAGAGGCAAGAGTAAGAAGTCAGCTTGTCGATGAAAAATTAAGGGAGCTTTGCACCTACGAAATTATAAATGACGATAAATGCGACCTTGACGCTCAAATTGAGAAAATAGTCAAGGAGCTAAAATTAGATAAAGGAGAATAATATGGGCAACGAAAAGAGCAAGGAAGAGCTTTTAAAGGAAAAGCTTTTTTATAAAAAGAAGAACGCCTTCAAGTCAACCGATGAGGGCTATCACGAGGCAGTTATGGCATACGCAGAGGGCTATAAGCGTTTCCTTGACGCATCAAAGACCGAGCGTGAGGCTGTGTGCGAGGCTATAAGAATGGCAAGCGAGCAGGGCTTTGTTGAATACAAGCTTGGCGACAAGATTGTTGCAGGCGGAAAATATTACTTCAATAACAGAGGCAAGAGCCTTTACCTCTTTGTAGCAGGCAAAAAAAGCCTTGAGGAGGGAGTTAGAATTTGTGCATCGCATATCGACTCACCAAGGCTTGATATGAAACAGCATCCTCTCTATGAGAGCGAGAGCATGGCATACCTCAAAACACACTATTACGGTGGAATAAGAAAATATCAATGGGTTACAATTCCATTGGCACTTCACGGTGTTATAACAAAGGCAAATGGCGAAACAATAAATGTCGTTATCGGCGAGGATGAGTGCGATCCCGTGTTCTGTATTACAGACCTTCTTCCACACCTTGCTCATGACCAAGCACAAAAGCCACTTGCAACAGCCTTCTCAGGCGAGGGACTTAACCTTCTTATCGGCTCAGAGCCATACGGCGAGGTCGATGAGGCTGTAAAGCTCAATATGCTTAAAATTCTCAACGAGAAATACGATATCGTAGAGGGTGACCTTATGAGTGCAGAGCTTTGTGCAGTTCCATCAATCAAGGCAAGAGACCTTGGACTTGATCGCTCATTTGTAGCAGGCTACGGACACGATGATAGAGTATGCTCATACCCTGCAATTACTGCGATTCTTGAAAACAAGGATAGCGATAATACAATTCTTTGTGTGCTCGCAGACAAGGAGGAAATCGGCTCTGAGGGAGTTAGTGGAATGCAATGCGACCTCATAGTTGATATAATTGATGAGCTTTGTAAGTGCCTTGGTGGAAATCCAAGCGTAGTAAGGGCAAATTCAATGTGCCTCTCTGCCGATGTAAACGCAGGCTATGATCCAATGTATGCCGAGGTGTTTGAAAAGAGAAATAGTGCTCTTATGAACTGTGGAGTTGTTATGTCTAAGTACACAGGCGCAAGAGGAAAAAGCTCAACAAGTGATGCAAGCGCAGAGTATGTAGGAAAAATCCGTAAGCTCTTTGATGAGGGCGGAGTAACCTGGCAGACAGCTGAGCTTGGTAAGGTAGATGTTGGTGGTGGCGGAACAGTCGCTATGTATATTGCAAACCACAACATTGACACAGTAGACCTCGGTGTTCCCGTGCTTTCAATGCACGCACCAATGGAGGTAATCGCTAAAAATGACCTCTATGAGGCACACAAGGCTTTTTCTGTATTTTGTAAATAATTGAAAAGAGGATATAAAAATGGACATTTTTGAAAAGCTTCATAACTACGGACTTGTGCCCGTAATTAAAATCACCGATGTAAAAAACGCAGTTCCACTTGCAAAGGCTCTTGCAAATGGTGGACTTAACTGTGCAGAGATAACCTTCCGTACTGCTTGTGCTAAGGACGCAATCAAGGCAGTAACAGAGGCTCTTCCTGATATGCTTGTTGGTGCAGGAACAGTTCTTACACCCGAGCAGGCAGATGAGGCTTGGGAGGCAGGTGCTAAGTTTATCGTTAGCCCTGGACTTAACCCAAGAGTAGTAAAGCATTGTATTGACAAGGGATATCCAATTCTTCCAGGCTGTGCAACCCCAAGCGAGGTTGAGCAGGCTATCGAGCTTGGACTCAAGGCAGTAAAGTTCTTCCCAGCTGAGGCAGCAGGTGGACTTAATATGATCAAGTCTATGAGCGCACCATATGGTGCAATCAAGTTTATGCCAACAGGTGGCATTAATGAGGACAATATGCTCTCATACCTCTCATTTAACAAGATAATTGCCTGTGGTGGTAGCTTTATGGTAAAGGACTCACTCATCGAGGCAGGCAAGTTCGATGAAATCGAGGCTCTTACAAGAAGTGCAGTTATGAAAATGCTCGGCTTCAAGCTCGTACATATAGGCATAAACTGCGAAAACAAGGATGAGGCTGTAAAGAACGCACAGCTCATTTCAAGCCTCTTTGGACTTGACTACAAGGTTGGCAACTCATCTACCTTCGTAGGTGGCGAGTTCGAGCTTATGCATAAGCCATACTATGGCAAAAATGGTCATATAGCAATCGCTACAAACTTCCCTAATAGAGCAAGAGCATACTTTGAGGCTCAGGGAATTGAGTTTATCGAGGAAAGCGCAGGCTACGATGACAAGGGCGAGCTTAAGGTTATTTATATGAAGGATGAGATTTGTGGCTTCGCTATTCATCTCGTAAAGAAGAAATAATATGTTCGACAAGCTAAATCAAGCAGAGGAAAAATTTAATCAGCTCGAAAAGGATTTGTCAAACCCCGACATTATCTCAAATCAAGATGAGTTTACCAAGATAATGAAGGAATATAAGACGCTTTCGGCAGTAATTGAGAAATATCGTGAATACAAAAAGGTAAAGGACGATATGGACGGCGCCCGCTTGCTTATGGATGAGGGCGGAGAGCTTTATGATATGGCTCTTGAGGAATACAAGGACTGTAAGGAGCGCTTAGAGGTAATTGAGCAGGAGCTAAAAATACTTCTCATACCAAAGGATCCTAACGATGATAAGAATGTAATTGTGGAAATCCGTGGCGGAGCAGGTGGCGACGAGGCGGCGCTTTTCGCATATGTTCTTTATAGAATGTACAATATGTACGCAGACTCCGAGGGCTTTAAAACTGAGCTTTTGTCCTGCAATGAAACAGGGCTCGGTGGCTTTAAGGAGGTTACCTTTATGATTTCAGGAGAGGGTGCATATTCTCGCTTCAAGTTTGAAAGTGGAGTTCATAGAGTTCAAAGAGTGCCCGAAACTGAAACACAGGGAAGAATACACACCTCAACCGCAACAGTTGCAGTTTTGCCTGAGGCAGAGGAGGTAGAGGTGGAAATTCTACCAACAGATGTTATAATCGAAACCTGCAAGTCAAGTGGTGCAGGTGGACAGCATGTAAATAAGACAGAAAGTGCGATTCGCCTTATTCATAAGCCGACGGGAATAGTTGTTGAGTGTCAGGATGAGCGTAGCCAGTTCAAGAACAAGGACAAGGCGTTCAAGATACTAAGAACAAAGCTCTATGACCTTAAACAGCAGGAGCAAAGCTCAAAGATTGCATCTGAGCGTAAGAGTCAGGTAGGAACAGGCGATAGAAGTGAGAGAATAAGAACCTATAACTACCCACAGGGCAGAATAACAGACCATAGAATAGGCTTTACAGTTTATTCACTTGACGCATTTTTAAATGGCGATATAGGAGAAATGCTTGAAAAGCTTGCAACTGCTGACGCAGCAGAAAAGCTCAAGGGCGAGAACAAGGATTAAGAGATAATGATAACGGAAGTTTTAAGCTGGGATACGGAAAATGAGGTAGCACTTATAAAGGCTGCCCAAATAATAAAGGCTGGTGGACTTGTAGGAATACCAACCGAAACCGTATATGGCCTTGGTGCGTGTGCATATGATGCGAGCGCCTGCCTCAATATATTCAAGGCTAAGGGCCGTCCTGCGGACAACCCCCTTATCGTACATATCGCAAATCCAAGCGATGCTGAGAAAATAGCATACACAAGCGAGCTTTATTATAAGCTTGCACAGCGATTTATGCCAGGACCACTCACAATAATAATGCCCAAAAGAGACATTATTCCAAGCGAGGTTACCGCAGGGCTTGATAGCGTTGCAGTAAGATGTCCCGTGCACAAGGTCGCAAGAAGAATTATTGAGCTTAGTGGAGTGCCAATTGCAGCACCATCAGCCAATAAATCAGGAATGCCATCTCCCACCACAGCCCTTCATGTTTACAACGATATGAATGGCGAAATTCCTTTAATAATAGATGCAGGTGGCTGTGAGGTAGGCGTTGAATCCACAGTTATAAAAATAACCGATGATGAAATAATTCTGCTTCGCCCAGGTGCAATAACCGTAGAAATGCTAAGCGAGGTGTGTCCAAGGGTTAGCGTTTCCTCGGCAGTTACCGAGGAGTTAAAGGACGGAGAGGTTGCCCTATCCCCAGGAATGAAATATAAGCACTACGCCCCGAAGGCAAGCTTGTATCTTGTACGAGGAGATAGCGATAGCTTTGTTTCCCTTGTTAAGGAAAGGGCAAAGGAAGTAAATTGTGTGGTAATGTGCTATGATGAGGAGATACAAGCCCTTTGTGGCATATCACTTTTACCTGTCGGTGGCAGGGCAGATATAAAGGAGCAGACAAGGCGTCTTTTCGAGCTTTTGAGGCGAGCAGATGAGCTTGGTGCAGAAAAGATATACGCCCACCTACCCGAAAAGAGAGGTACATCACTTGCGTTGTACAACAGAATGATTCGTGCAGCAGCACATAAAATAATAGGAGGCAAAAATGGCTAAGAAAAAGAAAATTGAAGAGGTCGTTGAGGTATATACTGAAAGTGAGCCAATGTACCAACCGATCACCGAGACCATAGAGACTAACTATATGCCTTATGTTGTCAGCGTAATGGTATCACGAGCAATCCCCGAAATAGATGGCTTCAAGCCCTCTCATAGAAAGCTCCTTTATACAATGTATAAAATGGGACTTATGACAGGACATAGAACCAAGAGTGCAAATATCGTTGGAGAAACAATGAAGCTCAATCCTCACGGTGACGCCTCCATTTATGAAACAATGGTTCGTCTTACAAGAGGAAACGAGTCCTTGCTCCACCCCTTTGTAGACTCAAAGGGCTCATTTGGTAAGCAATATAGCCGTGATATGGCATTTGCCGCATCAAGATATACAGAGGCAAAGCTCGATCCCTTCTGCGCCGAGATATTCTCAGGAATAGACAAGGACGCAGTAGATATGATGGATAACTATGATAGCACCACAAAGGAGCCAAGGCTTTTGCCAACAACCTTCCCGAATGTGTTGGTTTCCCCAAACCTTGGAATTGCAGTAGGACTTGCATCATCAATTTGCTCCTTCAACCTTGTTGAAATTTGCGACGCTACAATAGCTATCTTAAAAAGCTCACGCACAGATACAGAGAAGCTAATGGAGATAGTAAAGGCTCCTGACTTTTCAGGCGGTGCGTATGTTGTATACGAGCCAGATCAAATAAAGAAGGTCTACGAAACAGGTAAGGGCTCAATCAAGCTAAGAGCAAAATATGCATACGATGCAAAGAACAACTGCATCGAAATACTTGAAATTCCTTATTCAACCTCAATCGAGGCAATCTTAAAGGAGCTTACCGATATGTTTAAGGAGGGCAAGCTCAAGGAAATTACCGACTTCCGTGATGAGATTGACCTAAGTGGCTTTAAGCTCACAATCGACCTTAAAAAGGGCACAGATCCCGACGCCCTTATGCAAAAGCTCTATAAATTCACCCCACTTGAGGACAGCTTTGCGTGCAACTTCAATGTGCTAATCAATAGCGTTCCAAGACAAATGGGAATAAAGGAAATTCTTGTCGAATGGATTAAATTCCGTACAGAGTGTCTAAGGCGAGAGTTCACCTATGATTTGAACAAGAAAAACGACAGACTTCATCTATTGAAGGGACTTAGTAAAATCCTTCTTGACATAGACAAGGCTGTAAAAATAGTTAAGGAAACAGAGAAGGATGAGGATGTAGTTCCCAACCTTATGAAGGGCTTTGATATTGACAAGGAGCAGGGCGAATATATCGCAGATATCAAGCTCCGTCACCTTAACAGAGAATACATTATGAACCGCATTTCCGACATCAAGCGTCTTGAAGAGGAAATTGCAGGCTTGAAGGAGCTTCTTGAGGACGAGCTTAAAATGAAGTCCTATATCATTAAACAGCTCAATGAAATCAAGAAAAGATACGGCAAGCCAAGAAGAACAGAAATCATTCAAGCAAGCGATATAGTTGAATTTAAGAAGGAAGACCTTATCGAGGATTACCCATGCACAATATTCCTCACAAAGGAGGGATATTTCAAGAAAATAACTCAGCAATCTCTAAGAGGAAACTCTGAGCAGAAGCTCAAGGAGGGCGACGAGCTACTTTCTACCGAGGAGGTAAGAAACAAGGACGAGGTTATCTTCTTCACAAACAAGGCACAGGTATATTTTGCAAAGATGTCGGATTTCGAGCAATCTAAGGCGTCGGAGCTTGGCGTGTTTGTTGCAAGTCAGCTTAAATTTGATGAGGATGAAAAGCCTGTATTTATGAAGGCAAACCCCGAATACAAGGAAGACCAAAACATTATATTCTTCTTTGAAAACGGTAAGGCAGTAAGAGTTCCAATGAGCCAATACGCAACACAGGGCTCAAGAAAAAAACTCAAAAAGGCATACTCGGATGCGTCCCCAATTGTTGGCATAATTTACGAAACAAGCGACGACTATATAATGCTTCTTAACTCTGATAGTAAGGCAATACTAATAAGACCATCGCTTATTCCAATAAAGACAACAAGAAGCTCACAGGGAACAACAGTATTCGCTATGAACTTGAAGAAGAACCAAATCATTACCGAGGTTCTTAAAGATTACGAGGAGCGTTTCCCAGACGCACTCTCCCGTTATCGCAAAATTAAGATACCTGCAACAGGCGTTTTGCTAAGCGACAAGGACATTACAACAAAGCAAATAAGAATAGAAGAAACAGCAAGAAAGGGCAAGAAGAAAAATGAAGGATAATAACAAGAAAAAGAAGGCTAAGATGACCGCTACAAGACTTGTTTGCCTTATTTTGGCAGGCTTGATGCTTGTAGGTGCAATCTCAGCAGGAATTGCAGTAGTAGTGCTTGCATAATGTATAAATAGGGGTAAGAGCCACGCTCTTGCCCCCACCTTATGCCTTGAATTAAAATAGTTTAAAATTTTTTAACTTTTTTTCAAAAAGGACTTGACAAGGCACGATAGTTTTAGTATAATATGTTGGCAAGGTGAGAAAAACCTGCTCAGATATGCGAGAGTGGCGGAATTGGTAGACGCGCACGTTTGAGGGGCGTGTGATTCGCTCGTACGGGTTCAAGTCCCGTTTCTCGCACCAATAAACAGTGGTCAAACGACCACTGTTTTATTTTTCTATAAATAAGCCAAGGAGGGAAATATGAAAATACATATCATAGGATGCAGTGGCAGTGGCAAGACCTATCTTGCTAAGCATCTTTCAAAAAAGCATCAAATACCACACATAGACCTTGATGACATTCAATGGGATAATGCCTCGGGCACATATGGAGTGAAAAATCCTGTTGAAAAGCGTATAGAGCTCCTTGATGAGGCACTAAAAAACGAAAGCTGGATAATAGAGGGCGTATATTTCTCTTGGGTGGAAAATAGCTTTAAAAATGCCGATATTATCTACTTTATCGATATCCCAAGGCGAGTGTATAGATATAGAATAATAAAAAGATTTATTCTAAGGAAGCTCGGCATCGAAAGGGGCAAAAAAGAAAGCCTTTCCTCAGTAAAGGCACTTTTGAAATGGACCGATACCTTCCAAAGCGAAAATGTCCCACAAATTAAGAAAATGCTCCTGCCATATAGCGATAAGGTCCACTACCTAAAAAGCAAAAGGGATATCAAAAAGCTCCTAAAATAAAAGACGGTCAAGCGACCGTCTTTTTTTGATTGCCTAACAGACAAAATAATCCTCTAAAATGTATAATGACAAGTCAGGCGAAAGGGAAAGAGTCACGAAAAAATGACACCCTTCGCTTGACAAATACTTATACAAGAGGTAAAATATAAATGGCTCAATTCAAAGAGAGAGAGCACCCAAGAGACAGTGACGGAAAGTTCACCCAAAAAGGCGGTGCTTCTAAAAAGGCAAAGCTGAATGATGTCGCAAATGGTTTAAAGGCATATTATTCAAGAGAACTTAATCCTAACACATCAATGTCACGAAAAGATTGGCGAGCTTGGTATGATGCCATAGGGGAAATAAAAAGAGGAATGTATGTGCCAAAGAAGAATGACAAAAAATACATTCCTATCGGTAACAAGATAGTTATAACCACAGGCACATATAGAGAGCCAATAGCAGAAAAGGTGCTTGAATTTCCAAGTGCGGAGCTTGCTGACAGTTTTATTGAGAAAATAGCGAGAGGTAAAAAATGAAAATAGGCAAAAATCTTATAGACAAACTGACAAACAGAGCGGGAGAGTTTGCAGAAAAAGCAAGAAAAAAAGGTTATAGAGAAGAGGATATAGAAATGCTTGCACTACTTTCTATAACAACTCTTGCGGTTGAAAAGTTCGGAGATATTGAAAAGCCGATAGATTTCTTAATATCTCTCGTTGATAAGTGCGATACATCACAAGAGGCTTTTGATAAATTCACAGACAAATTAGGATTAGATTAAGGACACTAAATAAAATAGTGTCCTTTTCTTATGCTGACATTAGGTATAAATCAAGAATAGCAAGCCTTGATTTAGTATGTTCAATTCATACTGTCAGCACCACACAGGACTGACTTGTTCATTTTCCAATCCTCTAAAAACTATGTAGCAGAGTTTTCCTAACGGTTTAGATGCTACAAACAATAACAATACAGGACGGATAACATCGTCTAAATTAACCCACTCAACATTCTCACCACCATTATACCCCTAAACCTTAAATCATTTTGATATCATGATATCAAAACACAAGCATAGGCGAGAGGGAGAGAAAAAATGGAGCAAGGAAGAGGAGTAGTAGCGTGAGAACTTTTTGCTCCCAAAGCATATTCGTTCTTATAATTTTGATATCATGATATCAAAATAATAAGAGTAACCACGACCTGTGCTATCAAAAATTCCCCGCTCCCTTTCCCTCATATCCTAATTTTGACATCATGATATAAAAACAACATTATCATCATGCTATCTCGCTCAAATAATTTTGATATCATGATATCAAAAATAACATTGCCTTCCACACAATCTTTCTTAAATTACTTTCATCTCAAGATATAAAAACAACATGGTCAATACGCTATCTCCCTCAAACTATTTTGATATCATGATATCAAAAATAACAGTGCTTTCCATACAATCTTTCTTAAATTATTTTCATCTCATGATATAAAAATAACATGGTCAATACGCTATCTCCCTCAAACTGTTTTGATATCAAAATAGAGAGCTCCATTGACATTGTTGTAAACCATTCTTACACGCATTAAACAACTCTATTTTTAACATTTTTGATATCATGATATCAAAAGCGGAGAAAACCATTGACATTATTTGCTGTTTATGATATAATGATATCATGATATTATGATATCAAAAAGGAGAAAAAGATGAACAAGACCGACACCCCAACATATCAGAAAATAATGCTTCCACTTAGAGTGACCTCTGAGCTTTACAACAAAATGATAGAAAAGGTTCAAGACAAGAAAAAGGAAAAAAGAGGATATAGCTTGAACGAGTACATAACAGATCTTATAGCTAAGGATTTAGACGGTAAAAAATAAAAGACGGTCAAGCGACCGTCTTTTTTATTTTTTTATTTCGTGGAATGTTCATAAGGATATAAGCACCTACAAGAGCGATTATAGATGCAATAAGCACTACATACATAGCCCCATGGCTTACCTTAGTGTCAAAGAAATAAAGATTGCAATCAAGCATATCCTTAAAGCCGTCAGTTGGAATAGGAACAGGTGCACGGTCATTCGCTATGCTATCAAGCACTCCGTTTAGAGCGTGATTGCGAAGCAGAGAGGTAGCATATGTTCCGGGCAAAAGCATAACGGCATTTTGTAGCCCCTCGCCAAAGGTTGAAATAGGCATATAAGCACCACAAATAAAGCCGTAGCCAGCACTAATAACAGTTCCAACAGCGGATATTTGACCTTGTGTAGACAAAAAGAAGTTGATAACCGAGGAAAGAGCCGTTCCAAACATAACAAGAAGGAACACATCAACAATTAGTAAAATAACATCAACAGCCGATAAGAACCATCCAACAATGCCGAGATAGCAAAGGCAAAGAGCCAAAGCAGCATAGCAAATTATAAGAGTTGATACGAGTGTTGCGATGTAGTAGCTAATCGAAAGTGTATATGAGCGAACAGGCGACATTCTAAGGTCCTTTATCGTTCCATTTGCCTTGTCCTGAACCATAAGAAAATTGGAGCAAAATGCAACAGTAACGCACGAAACAGCAAGAATTGAGGAAACAAGCTGACCTCCGACAAGTCCACCAATCATTTCGTCGGTAAGAGTAATGCCATATGGCAGATTTGAAACAAAGCTATCCTTGTATACATTACCGAGGAAGGTAGCATACAAAACAAGCAAAATCGCAGGAGTTATAAGAGCAGTGAAGAACATTCCCTTATCCTTAAAAAATAGCTTGATATTTCTTTTTATAAGAGTTAAAAGCGTACTCATTTCTCCCCACCCCCTACAAGACTTTTTCCGGTAACGGCAAGAAAAACATCATCCATCTTGCCCTTTGTAATTTCATAGTCACAAAACATCTCGGGATGCTTTAAAATAAGCTCGGTTGCGTCCTTGGTGCTTGGTATTGATATGCGATACGCATCACGAATAGCCTCATAGCTATCAAACATACCACTAACCTTGTCCTCGCTCACACCATAGAGCGTAATGTAGTCACCCGTGTATGTGCTTTTAAGCTCGTGAGGAGTGCCCTCTGCACAAATTTTTCCACCATCAATAATCACCACATAGTCAGCATCAGATGCCTCCTCCATATAGTGAGTGGTTAAAAATACAGTCATACCCTCACTTTTGCGAAGATTATCAATAACGCCCCAAAGCGTCTTTCTCGTTTGAGGGTCAAGACCTGTTGTCGGCTCATCAAGCACCAAAATTTTTGGCTTGTGAAGAAGAGCTCTTGCAACATCAATTCTTCTACGCTGTCCCCCCGAGAGCTTACCAACGCTACGAGAGAGTAAATCCTTAAAGTCGAGCATAGTAGCAAGTTCATCAAGACGAGCCTTAAACTCCTCACCAACAATACCATATAAGCAAGCACGGCTTTCAAGATTATCCCTAACAGAAAGAGCAGAATCAAGCATAGAGCCTTGGAATACAACACCAAGCATACGCTTGATTTGGTCTGGATTCTCATCAAGCTCATAGCCGTTAATTTTAACGCTTCCCGCATCTCTTTGAAGCTGAGCACACATTATGTTAATGGTGGTTGATTTTCCTGCACCATTTACGCCAAGAAAGGCAAAAAGCTCGCCCTGCTTAACACGAAAGCTAAGGTCACAAACAGCCTTGACCTCACCAAAGCTTTTACTTAAATTGTCAATTTCAATAATGTTCATAAAAAACGCCCTTCAAATGAAATTTTATATGCTTATTTTACTCCAAAGTGCCAAAAAAATCAATACTTATTGGCTATTCGGTCAAAAAACACGCCCAAACGGAAAAAGAGGAGCGAAGCTCGCCCCTTGTTATTCAGCCTGTCTTTTTCTCATTCGCTTCCAATTTATAAAGCTATAAATATCATTTATTAAAAATGTAGTAAAGCAAATAATTACCGACATATAAGAAATATCCTCAATTGAGGCAAGTGTCCATAAAACGATAAGGACAATATCATTTACTGCATACGCAAGAGCGAAATACGGACTACGCCTAAAAAGGAAATACGCTGCCAAAAAGCTTGTGCTAACAGAAATTGTACTAACGATAAGATTTGCAGTGTTAAAATACGCTAAGATAAAATAGAAAATCAGCGTAACAACACCAGAAAAAATAAATCCAAGCACAACGCCAAATGGTGAAAGAGAGCTTATCTTAACCTCTGCGTGATTGCCCTTGTAAGGGTTTTTCAACCACGATATTAGCGAAAAAAGAGCCATAGGGGCGCTCATTCCAACATAGGTAATCATCTCTCCATAATACCCAAAATCAAAGGAAATATAGCCGTATATAAGGCTGAAAATGATTATCAAAACCTGACCTGTTGGATTGCCCTTTGCATTAAAAATTAGCGATATAGAGCCAAGCACCGACGCTATTAGCGTAAGATAATTTGACCTGTCAAATATCAAAAATGAAAGGATAATAAGACTAAGAGAGGAGCAAAGAATAATAAGCTCCATTCTTGAAAAATACCTAATAAATTTTCTAAACATAATACCTCAAAAAAATAAGCACTCACAGTCGTATCTTCAAAGACCTAACGATACGAAGCGAATGCAAAAAGCATAACTACCCGGTGGCAGTATTAGTACATATAATTGCGTTTTTCGTACTCGTAGTATATCACCATACAGGCTTAAAGTCAAGTGAAAACACATATTTTTTATTTATTTAAATATTTTAAGGAAAAACAGTAGAAAAGCCGAGGCTTTTTTGATATAATTAAATTTGTATAAGACCAATTTATCAAAAAAGGAGAAAAATTATGAAAAGAGTAATAAGAAGAGGCGTTTTTGAAACCAATAGCTCAAGCTCACATAGCTTGTCAATAAGAAAAATAAATGGAGAGGCAACAAGCGAGATTGATAGCGATGTGTCCTTTGAAATTCGCTCACCATTCGCAAAGGTATTTCAAATGCTTGGACTCATTGACAATGCTGAGAGAACCTTTAAGTCTCTTTCATATTCAATTGATGAGGATGAGTGTGCTACCGAGGGAATAAAGGCATTAATAAGCATAGTAAACGAGAAATTCCCTGATACATTAAAGAACTTAGATTTGGAAAAAATCCCATCATACGACCTTGCAGTTGCAATAGCCCCAATAATCAATCTTCTCGATATTGAATACGACTTTTACGAGCAGTTTGAGGATGGCTTTCTTGGCTCATTCTTCAATGTAGACCTCAAAAATAGATGCGTAATACATCGCTTTAAGGAGCTTATGCTTGAGGAGCTTTGCAGAATAGAGAACAAGAGCTTGGATGAGATTATGCAAAAAATAGAGTTCGAGGCATTTGCAAACAAAACCCTTCACGAGATATTAAAGGAGGAAAATCCCGTAGCTCAGCTTGAGGAATACAAGGGAAAGGACTATTCCTTCAAGTCGGAATTTAAGGCGAGCGGAATGAGCGATATAGTTGAGTTTGCGAGAAAATATGTAGTGTATGAGGAAAAGCATTACAGGGAGCTTGTTGAGGACAGATTACCCTGCGATAGATACTTCTGCCACGGCTGTCTTATAGATTGTGATTGTGGCTTCGAGGACTACTTCGCTATTGCAAATAAGCTTGAAATTACCTTTGAGAAGGATGATGAAAAAATAAAAGAGGCAGTAAAGAAATATATGTCAAACGAATACAAGGTGGTAGCTATTGAAGACTACTGTGGCTTGATATTCGAGCAAACAGGAGAAATCTATTAATGGCAAGAATTATTTCCTATTATAAAAACGGAAATTATTTTGTAAAGCTTCTTTGTGACGGCACAAAAATAAAGGAAACCTCAGAGGATAGCTTTGTAGCAGAGTTCCCCGATAGCATAGATTTGAAAATCACGAATTATTGCGACAGGGGCTGTCCTATGTGTCACGAAAAATCAAGCCCACTTGGCAAGCACGCTGAGCTTGATGCGAAATTTCTTTCAACATTAAAAAGAGGAACAGAGCTTGCAATAGGTGGTGGAAATCCACTATCTCACCCACAGCTTATTCCATTTCTTGAAAAAATGAAAAAGAGAGGAATTGTCTGTAACCTCACCATAAACGAGGAGCATCTAAAAAGCGACAAGGGCTTGGTTCTTAGCCTTATAAATAACAAGCTAATTTACGGACTTGGAATATCAATGCAGAGCTATAACGAGGACGCAATCTCTTTTGCACTCTCATATCCTCACGCCGTGCTTCATTTAATAAACGGAGTTTTCACCGATTACGACAAAATAGCAGACAAGGGGCTTAAAATACTAATCCTCGGCTATAAAAAATTCGGCAGAGGCGAGGACTATTTTAATGGAGAAATCGCAAGGAGAATGAACGATACAAAAAAGGCTCTTCCCACGCTTATAAGCAAATTCAAGGTTGTGTCCTTTGATAATCTTGCCCTTGAACAGCTTGATATAAAATCGCTTTTATCCCCCAAGGAGTATGAGCAATTCTATATGGGTGATGATGGCGAGGGAACAATGTATATCGACCTTGTAAAAAAGGAATTTGCAAAAAGCTCAACCAGTACGGAGCGATATCCAATTCTGGATGAAATAATACCAATGTTCAAAAAAATACAAATTATACATAGCTGACAATTAGGAGATTATATGATACTTGATTTTTCGAGAAATGGAATAAAGGCAATTTTTGAGGTAAGCGAAAACGGAGAGGTAACTCTTAACGAGCTTGGCACATTGACCTATGAGCGTGCTCCCATAACAGATAAAAAATACTGTTGCATAGCAGATGTTCATATAAGCGGAGAAAACGCAGATGACCATCACGGAGCTAAGCATACAGGAGCATCGAGCACCCTTTCGCTTAAATATAAAAGCCACACCTGTATAGATAATGAGCAGGGACAGTTGTTAGAATTTGTGCTTTGTGATAACAAAATAGAGGTGGTTGTGCACTACCAATTCTATAATAATATTTCCGTAGTTCGCTCTTGGCAAAGCGTAAAGAACATAAGTAAGGACAAGGTGGGACTTGAATATGTAGGCTCATTTACATATGCAGGACTTGAAAACAGCTCACCCCTTGTGTATATTCCACACAATACCTGGTGCAGAGAGGTGAACTGGAAGGCTCAAACCCTATCCGAGCTTGGACTTGATAGAACGAATCCATATTCTATAAAGAGAATATTTGCATCTAACACAGGAACATGGTCATCAAAGGAATACCTACCTATGGGTGCAATAAGCGATACAGATACCACTCTTTTGTGGCAAATTGAAAACAACGGCTCTTGGCATTGGGAAATAAGTGATGCCTCGGATATGCTTTACTTAAAGCTAAGTGGACCAAACGAGCAGGAAAACGGGTGGTATAAGGAGCTTGATGAGGGCGAGAGCTTTGAGAGCGTTAAGGCGTGCGTAGCAATTAGCAATAGCTTTGAAAACGCCCTATGCGAGCTTACAAAATATCGTAGAGCAATCATCGAAAATAACAAGGAAAATGCGACACTCCCCGTTATATTTAATGACTATATGAACTGCCTTTGGGGAGATCCCACAGAGGAAAAGCTCCTTCCAATAATAGAAAGAGCATCAGAGCTTGGTGCGGAGTATTTTTGTGTTGACGCAGGCTGGTATGCAGATGGCTATTGGTGGGATAGCGTCGGTGAATGGAAGCCGTGCGATTGGCGTTTTCCAAACGGAATAAAATCAATTTTTGACCGTATAAGAGCCAAGGGAATGGTCCCTGGCATTTGGCTTGAAATTGAGGTTATGGGAATTATATGTCCAATTCTTGATAGCTTTGATGATTCCTGCTTCTTTATGCGTCACGGTAAAAGGGTTATAGACCATAGCAGATATCAGCTCGATTTTAGAGCACCTAAGGTTCGTGAGCACGCAACCGCCGTTATTGATAGAGTAGTGAACGAGTATGGCGTTGGCTATATCAAAATGGATTATAACATAGAGGCGGGCGTAGGAACTGAAAACAATGCCGATAGCTTTGGAGATGGACTTTTGGAGCACAATAGAGCCTATCTTTCTTGGCTTGATGAAATAAAGAAGAAATATCCTTCTCTTGTTCTTGAATGCTGTTCGAGTGGTGGTATGCGTATGGATTACGCCATGCTCCAAAGGGCACACCTTCAATCAGTAAGCGACCAGGAAAGCTATAAAAACACCGCTCTTGTTTCATCTAATATGGCAACAGCACTACTCCCTGAGCAGGGTGCTATTTGGTCATATCCTCTTGCAGAGGGCGATGAAAATGAGGCAAGCTTTAATATGGTTGGCACAATGCTCCAAAGAATTCACCTTAGCGGAGAGGTTGCAAGGCTCTCCCAAAAGCAATTGAGCGATATAAAGGAGGGCGTTGAGCTTTATAAGAGCTATCGCCATAAAATCCCAAGCTTCTTGCCATTTTACCCGCTTGGCATAAATTCCTATACAAGTGGTTGGCTATGTGCAGGCTATAAGACGGATGATGAAAAATATATCGCCCTGTGGCGTTTAAACGCACAAGAGGATGAAATTACAATTCCACTTGACACAAAAAATGGAGCAAAAATCATATACCCCTCATCAACCAAGGCAACTCTTAACGCCCACGGCGATAAGGTGGTGGCTAAGCTCCCATCTCAATATTCTGCAATAATCATAAAGGCATAAAAAAGAGCAAGGCTGAAGTGAACCCCATTTAGTTCACAAAAAAATAAAAAGCAGAATAAAACCTCTTATGGTATAATAAAGCCATAGGAGGTTTTTAATTATGGCTAAAAAAGGACAAAAATTCAAGAATTATACAAAGGAATTGAAGGAG
>JAZNYH010000082.1:0-11684 GCA_045594305.1 Eubacteriales bacterium
TCGCATCATCGGGGTCCCCGTAAAAATCAGCAGATTTTTTGGGGTGAGGGGTAGCCATCGTCCGCCTACTGTGGTACGCCTAACCTAACTCGCTTCTAAACCACAAGGAGTGGGAGGAGGCAACACTGCGTTGCTCCTCGCAACAAAATGCGGAATTTATACTCATTCAAATAATATTTTAAAATTGACCTATGGCTCTTGCACATCAAGGGCTATGGGCAATTAAAGACAAAGGAAAAGAAAATGAAAGCAGTTATAACAGTAATCGGCAAGGATAGTGTTGGCATTATCGCTACCATTAGTGCTGAATGTGCAAAGTATGGTGTTAATATCATAGATATTACTCAAAGCGTAATTCAAGATTACTTTGCAATGATAATGCTCGTTGAAATTGACAATATGAACACCAATTTCGGCAACTTTAAGGCAGAGCTTGAAGGCGTCGGCAAGGAAAAGAATCTCGATGTTCGTGTAATGCACGAGGATATTTTCAATTCAATGCATCGTATTTAAGAGGTAGAGGTATGCTTAATACTAACGACATTCTTGAAACTATAAATATGATACGACAGGAGAATCTCGATATCCGTACTATCACAATGGGTATCTCGCTCCTTGACTGTATCAGCGATGACAGATCTCGCCTTGAAACAAAGATTTACGACAAAATCACAAGAAGTGCAAAGGACCTTGTAAAAACAGCGCTCGATCTCGAGGCTACCTATGGTATTCCAATCATCAACAAGCGTGTTAGCGTAACACCTATCTCTCTTGTTGGAGCTGATTTTGGACCTGATGAGTATGTTCGCTTAGCAGGCGTGCTCGAAAGAGCAGCAAACGAGCTTGGAATTAACTTTATCGGTGGCTTTGGAGCACTTGTTCAAAAGGGAATGACAAGAGGTGCAGCTAACCTCATTGAGGCTATCCCTGAGGCTCTTTCTACCACAACCAAGGTTTGTTCAAGCGTAAATGTAGCGTCAACCAAGGCAGGAATTAATATGGACGCTGTAAAGCGTATGGGCGAGATAATGCGTGAAACTGCTATTCTCACCAAGGATAACGATTCCATTGGCTGTGCAAAGCTTGTTGTTTTTGCAAACATTCCTGATGACAACCCCTTTATGGCAGGTGCTATGCACGGAATGGGCGAGAGTGATACAGTAATCAATGTAGGTGTAAGTGGACCAGGTGTTGTAGCCTCTGCTATCAAGCGAGAGGGTAGCTGCGACTTCTCACGCCTTGCTGACACAATAAAGAAAACTGCTTTTAAGATTACCAGAGTAGGACAGCTCATTGCCTATGAGGCATCAAAGCGTCTTAATACTCCATATGGTATAATAGATTTGTCGCTCGCACCTACCCCTGCGGTTGGTGATAGCGTTGCTCATATTCTTGAAAATATGGGACTTGAAAAATGTGGTACACACGGAACAACTGCTGCCCTTGCAATGCTTAACGATGCAGTTAAGAAGGGTGGAGTTATGGCATCAAGCCATGTAGGAGGACTTAGTGGAGCATTTATCCCTGTATCCGAGGACGCAGGAATGATAAGTGCCGCAGAGTGTGGAGCACTCACAATAGAGAAGCTCGAGGCGATGACCGCCGTATGCTCAGTAGGTCTTGATATGATTGCCGTTCCTGGAAGCACCCCTGCCTCAACCCTTAGCGGTATAATAGCCGATGAGATAGCCATAGGCGTAATAAACAACAAAACAACCGCCGTTCGCCTAATCCCCGTAATAGGTAAGGATGTAGGAGAAAGCGTAGAATTTGGAGGCCTACTTGGTCACGCACCAATAATGCCACTAAACAAGTATTCAAGCGAGGAGTTCATTAACAGGGGGGGACGCATTCCTGCGCCTATACACTCCTTAAGAAACTAATAAGCTTCGAAATACATCGTTGCTCCTGCATCGTGACCTCGGAGTACGCCAAGTACACCGTCGCCCCCGATGTGCGGTGCGCCTTGTCTTTCTCGCTTCTTAGTTCTTAAATTATAGGCTTCAAATCTTGAATTAAGCTTCGTTATACTGCGATGCTACTCGTAGCCGACCTCAGCGTATACCACATACGCTATCGCCCGTCTACTTGCCGTTGCGTCTTGTCTACTTGCTCTAATCCAAATAAAAAGCCCTTTAAATTTTAAAAGAAGGTGAAAAATATGTCAAAAATAGATACATTATGCGTTCAAGCGGGCTACGAGCCAAAGAACGGAGAGCCAAGAGTAGTGCCAATTGTGCAGAGCACAACCTATGCCTACGACACAGCCTCTGGTCTTGCCGACCTGTTTGACTTAAAGGCAGACGGCTATTTCTATACCCGTCTTGCTAATCCTACCGTTGCAGCTCTTGAAAGCAAGCTTGCAGCTCTTGACGGTGGTACACTTGCAATTGGCTGTGCCTCAGGAATGAGTGCTACGCTTCTTGCAGTTCTCAATGTCTGCAATGCAGGCGACAACATCGTGTCATCTCGTGCAATTTACGGTGGCACCTACAATCTTTTCTCAATCACACTTAAAAAATACGGCATAGAGTGTCGTTTCTTTGACCCTGATGCACCCGAGAGCGAGATTGATGCTCTTGTTGATGACAAGACAAAGGTCATCTTTGCAGAAACCCTTGCAAACCCAACAATAGTAGTTCTCGACTTCGACAAGATTGCAAGCATTGCGAAAAGACACAAGGTGCTCTTTATGGTCGACAACACCCTTGTTACCCCTGTTCTTTTTAGACCAATCGAATGGGGTGCAAACATAGTTCTTTACTCATCATCAAAGTATCTTGACGGTCACGCAGTTGCTCTTGGCGGTCTTATTGTCGACGGTGGAAACTTCGACTTCACCTCAACCAATCGCTACGAGGAATTTCTCGTTCCCGATGAGAGCTATCACGGACTTGTATACTCAACTCTTGGCAAAACCGCCTTTGGAGTTAAGTGCAGAGTTCAAATGATGAGAGATATGGGTGCTATTATGAGCCCAGAGAACGCATTCCTTACCAATCTCGGTATGGAAACCCTTGCTCTTCGTATGCAAAGACACAGCGAAAACGCAAAAAAGGTAGCAAAATTCCTCTCTGAAAACGAGAATGTTGAGTGGGTAAAGCACCCCTCACTTGAAAGCGATCCTTACTACGCACTTGCTCAAAAATATCTCCCTGACGGAATGGGTGGTATGATGAGCTTTGGAGTAAAGGGTGGTAGTGAAAAGGCTGCTATGTTTATGGAAAAGCTCAAAATGATAAAGATAGTAACCCATGTAGCTGACGCTCGCTCCTGCGTGCTTCACCCTGCATCTACAACACACCGTCAGCTCTCTAAGGCAGACCTTGAGGCTATTGGAATTGCTGACAACCTCATTCGCCTAAGCGTTGGTATTGAAAACGCAGACGATATAATTGCAGACATTAAAAACGCACTTGAAAGCCTTTAATTTGTAAAAAATCTTAGAAAGGAGAGAAGATATAATGCCAATTATAATTCCGCAGGACATTCCTGCATATTCAACCCTATCAGGAGAGAATATCTTTGTAATGAATAGCGAAAGAGCGGCATCGCAGGACATTCGCCCTATCGAGATTGCCATTCTCAACCTAATGCCCACTAAGATAGAAACGGAAACACAGCTTATAAGGCTTCTTTCCAACTCACCTCTACAAATAAAGGTTACTCTCATAGGAACAGAGAGCTATATTGGAAAGAACACCCCCCTTCAACACCTTCAACGCTTTTACAAGACCTTCAACGAGGTTAAGGATGAGCATTTTGACGGAATGATAATCACAGGTGCACCTGTTGAGCATCTTGAATTTGAGGAGGTCAAGTATTGGAGCGAGCTTACCGAGATACTTGACTTTGCGAAAACGAATGTTCAAAGCACAGTATTTATCTGTTGGGGAGCACAGGCAGCGCTCCATTACTACTATGGTCTTAACAAGACACAGCTTGACAAAAAGCTTTTCGGAGTATTCCCACATAGAAAGTATGTTCTTTTCGATCCACTTCTCAAAGGCACGGATGAGGAGTTCTTTATGCCACATTCCAGACATACCACCGTATGTGCAGAGGAATTTGACAAGGCAGAGGACATTGTAATCCTTGCAGGAAGTGATGAAATTGGCGTATCAATCGCACGCTCCCGTGATGGAAGACAAATCTACTTTATGGGACATATGGAGTACGATAGAGATACGCTCAAAAACGAGTATGAAAGAGATGTTATGAAGGGCTTGCCAATCGAGCCACCGAAGAACTATTTCCGTAACGCAGCCAAAACCCTTGTTGTGCCAAACTGGTACTCAACTGCGAACATAATCTACTCAAACTGGCTCAACTACTATGTATATCAGGTAACCCCGTACGACAAAACGGAAATTAAAATGACTCCCAAGAAATAATCTTGAAGGGAATACAGCTATAAATTTAGATAAGGAGATTTGCTTAGGCAAGTCTCTTTTTTGTTGCCTTGCAATATTCATATTATTATATGAGCAAATAATAATAAGTCCAAAACGAGCGTAAATAAAGGGCTTTTGAGACTTTTTGATGCGTGGATTTGTTTTAATATGAACGATTGAGCAAATATTGATATAAATTACGAGAAGCGAGCATATATTTTTATTGATTATTTTATATATTTATGGTAAAATATAAATAAGCGTAAATCATACCCTTTTTCAAGGGTATGCGACCAAAAGCCACGAGGAGGTGAGAAAATGAAATTGTCGTCAGCCTTTATGAAAACGCAGGTAGCTATGATAAAATCAATATCGAATGGCTTTTCCATTGAGCGAATGAGAAAATGGCAGGACAGAATTGGTGATGTTGTTGCAGGAAAATACAAAAAGAGCGTTTGCGAGGATCTAATTGATTGCGACGGGCTTGATATACTCAAAATAACCCCGAAGGATGAAACAAGCGACAATGTCATTTTATACATTCACGGTGGTGGCTATGTATCGGGCGAGAAAAAGTACGCCCGTGGCTTTGCAACCGTTCTTTCGGGACGCTTTGGCTGTAAGACCTACGCACCAATATATCGCTTAGCACCTGAGCATAAGTTCCCTTGCGCCGTAATCGACGCCTTTAAGGCGTACGAGTATTTGCTCTCGCAGGGCTACGATAACGAGAAAATTATCCTTTGTGGCGAGAGTGCAGGTGGTGGACTTTGCTACTCTCTTTGCCAAATCTTAAAGGAAAGGGGCCTGCCCTTGCCCGCAGGAATTGTTGCAATCTCCCCTTGGACCGACCTTACAATGTCGGGAGCAAGCTATAAAAGGAACGCCAAAAAGGACCCTTCAATGACGCTTTCCCGTCTTGAAAGCTACGCAAAGGAGTATGTCAATGAGAAAAAGGAGAGGACGCACCCACACGCCTCACCGCTCTTTGGCTCGCTATGTGATATGCCACCCTCACTCATCTTTGTCGGTGGCGATGAGATAATGCTTGATGATTCAATAGAGCTTCACAAGCGACTTAGTGCAAACGGCTCACGCTCCAAGCTCGTTATTGATGCAGGAATGTGGCACGCCTACCCACTATATAGCTTAAAGGAAAACGAGAGCGTTTTCGAAGCGATAGAGGCGTTTTTAAGAGTAGTTGCACCACATAACAAAAAGCTACGCTGGATGGCTCTTGATAACTCTGCAAAGATTTATCCCGCCGCACGCCGTAGCAATTGGTCAAATGTGTTCAGGCTTTCTGCCACTCTTGATGAAATAATCGACACAGAGTGCCTAAAAACAGCCCTTGATATAGTTGTAAGACGCTTCCCGTCAATCGCAGTAAGGCTTAAAACAGGCGTTTTTTGGTACTATATAGAGGAAATCCCACACGCCCCCGACATAATGCAGGAGCACTCATATCCGCTATCGAGAATGGCGTTTGATGACATTAGAAAATGTGCGTTTAGAGTCATTGTCTACAAATCACGAATAGCAGTAGAGTTTTTCCACGCATTAACCGATGGAAATGGCGGACTTGTGTTCCTAAAAACTCTTGTTGCAGAGTATATAAAGATAAAGCACGGAATAGGCGTTAGCACGACACATGGTGTGCTCGATACCCTTGAAGAGCCAAGTAGTGAGGAGCTTGAGGACTCCTTTATGAAAATAGATAGCAGAGTGCAAGCACCCCGTGGCGATACAATAGCGTATAAGCTTGACGGAACGCCCGAGCGTGATGGATTTAGAACAAACACCTGCTTTATAATTGATAACGCTCAGCTCTACGCTAAGGCGAAGGAAAGAGGCGTTACTGTGACCACCTATGTATCTGCCTGCCTTGCAAAGGCGTGCCTTAATATACAAGAGCGAAATATTAAAAACCCCAAGCGTCGCAAGCCTGTAAAGATACTAATTCCTGTAAATCTTAGAAAAATCTACGGCTCAAAAACGCTTAGAAATTTTGTCTTTTATGTGTCCCCAGGCGTCGATTCGAGGCTTGGAGTGTACGAAATTGAGGAGCTTTGTAGGAGCTTTTCGAGTCAAATGAGTCTTATGATTAACGAAAAGCAGCTCTCCTCACGAATTTCGACCAATGTAAATAGTGAAAAGTCAATGATTTTAAAGCTTGCACCACTCTTTTTAAAGAATTTTGTTATGAAGATGATATTTAGAGCAGTTGGAGAGCGTACCTCGTGCTTCACCTTCTCAAATCTTGGCGTGGTGGAGCTACCCGATACAATGGCAGAGCATGTTAAGAGAATGGATTTCATTCTTGGCGTGCAGGCGTACGCCCCCTACAACACAGCCCTTATAACCTATGGCGACAAGGCGTATCTAAACATCATAAGAAACATCAAGGAGCCTACCCTGGAGAGCGAGCTATATGGGGTATTTAAGGCAGAGGGCATTGAGCCCTGTGTCGAGGCAAACGAAAGATAGCATAAGCATTCGCAGGATTTTTTAACGCAGAGAGTAGGGTGCTTGGCTTGCTTCAAGCCTAATTCAACTGATAGAAAGGATAAAATATGTATTGTGTAAAATGTGGAGTGGAGCTATCCGAGGGACAAAAGAAATGCCCACTTTGTGAAACAAGGGTTTACCACCCCGATTTTATAGTCGAGGGCAAGGAAACATACCCAAAAAACAACACACCCCCCGACAAATTTGAACGAAAGGGACTAATGTTCATATTCACTGCAATCTTTCTTATACCCTTTGTTCTTTGTCTTGTATGTGACCTTTCGATAAATTCAAAAATAGTGTGGTCGGGCTACGCTATGGGAGCAATAGCGCTTCTTTATATAATAGCTGTGCTTCCGTTTTGGCTAAGGCATCCAAGCCCAATCATCTTCGTTCCCTGCTCCTTTGCAGGAGTGCTTTTGTATCTTGCATATGTAAATTTGCAAACAAACGGGGATTGGTTTATGACCTTTGCCTTTCCAACAGTTGGAGCGTTTGCGATAATTGTAAGCACAGTAGTAACGCTTAATACCACCTTAAAAACCACAGGTCGCCGTTCGAGCCTCTTTGTGTATGGTGGAGCGACAATAGCACTTGGTGGCTTTTGCCTGCTTGTTGAATTTTTGATAGACATAACCTTCCATGACACAGTAGCGTTTAAGTGGTCAATTTATCCACTCATCTCCCTATTTATTATAGGAATGATGCTTATAATCATCGGTATATGCAGGCCCCTTCGCAATTCTCTAAAAAAGAAATTCTTCCTATAAGAGGTGAAATATGAATAAAATTATTGAGGCGTTCAAAAGAGCGCAAATAGAGGCATTTTATGTTGAAAATGGTGACGAGGCAAGAGCCAAGGCACTTGAAATAATCGAAAAAAGGCGTACCGAGTGTGGCAAAAGCCCAAGTGAGATGCAAATCTCGTGGGGTGGAAGCGTTACCCTTGACCAAATAGGGCTAAGAGATGCGGTTGTAGAAAAATATAACGCTCTAAACCCCTACATAGGCACACCCGAGGAGCAGTATCAAAAAAAGCGTCAAGCGATGCTTAGCGATGTGTTCTTGATGTCCTCTAACGCAGTAACTGAAAATGGCGAGCTTGTAAATATTGACGGAAACGGAAACAGACTCGGAGCACTTATTCACGGTCCTGATGTGGTTATAATTGTCGCAGGCAAGAACAAGATAGTAAAAAGCGTGGCAGAGGCTCAAAAAAGAGTAAAGAAAATAGCGTGTCCCAAAAACGCTCAAAGGCTAAAAAGAGCCACACCCTGTGCCCAAAATGGCGAATGTGGCAACTGCTTTATAGGTGGAGCGACGATTTGTGCGCACACGGTTATAACACGATTTTCCTCAACCCCCAACAGAATAAAGCTAATACTTGTAAACGAGGAGCTTGGATATTAATGATAATCGAATACCAAGAGGGCTGTTATAGCGGAGAGGTGAACGACAAGGGCGAGCCACATGGCGAGGGCACCTTCTTCTACACAGATGGCTACTATTACTATGGCTCGTGGCAAAATGGCTATGAGCACGGCTTTGGCGTAATGGTGTGGGCAGATGATGAATATTATGAGGGCTTTTTCGAAAAGGGAGAGCCACACGGCTTTGGCAAAATGAGATACCCCTCGGGGCTTATCGAGGAGGGCGAGTGGTGTGAGGGATTTATAGTTCCCGAGACTAAGAAAATGAGCCGAGTAGACGGCACAGAGGTAAAGCCAAGCAAGAAAAGCAAAAAATAAAAGCCCGAAAATCACCACCAAGTGGGTGAAAATTCACATTTTTATATAAAATATTAAAAAAATATATTATAAAATTATAAAATATTATTGAAATTATAAAAAAAGTATGCTAAAATTAGCGTATACAGGAGAATTTGCCCAAAAGGCGGGTTTTTCGACAATTTTACAGGAGGAAAACAAAATGGCTGAATACAAGTTCGAAATTGTTAAGAGCTTCGGTGCAGTTTCCGACAGCAACAATGGTTGGGTAAAGGAAGTTAACCTTGTAAGCTGGAACGAGCGTGAGCCTGTTTACGACATTCGTCCATGGCAAGAGGGTCACGAAAAACTCGGCAAGGGCGTTACTCTTACCGAAGAGGAGCTCAAGAATCTCAAGGCTTTGCTTAACGAGATGGATATCTAAGAAAATACGCTTGCGTGGTGTCGTGTGACGCCACGCTTTCGTTTTATAGGGTGCTTTTAAGGGGTGCTTTCGTGTGAAAAATAAAGGGGCTGTCTACTTAGCGTGATGCTCTTAACGGAGCATTCACGCTAAACGAAATTTGCCCTTTCGGGCAAGCGAAATCGCTTCGCGGTGAAATATTTGCTTCGTAAATGTGAAATGTTCGCTCTGCGAACGTGGGCAAATTTCATTTCACATCGAGCAAGGCGAGATATTTCACAATATGCGGCAGCATATTATTTCACGTTTTGCGATAGCAAAACATTTCACTTATATTTACCGCCCGACAATACGCTTTTATAAGTGTAACACACTATACCTTGCAGGGCAAGGCGTGTGAAAAGGAGTACGAACAAATCGTCCGTACCCCTTTTTTCTTTTTCGGGAGGTAAAACCTGCTTTATGGCAGGTGTCCCTTGGTCTGCTTTTTGTTAGTCAATATCGTTTTGATTGCTTGTATCGGTTGTATCGCTTACCCTTGCCCTTTTCTTGAATAGCACTTGAACGATGTCGCAAGGAAGCTGAGAGAGAACAATTCCTACAAGCATAAGTGCACAGCCAAGGAGCATTGTTGCTGATGGCAGAGTTCTTTCGAGCAGGCTCTCAAATACAACGGAGAAGAGTCCCTCTGTCGCAAAGAGCAGGGACGCAACCGCAGGAGGGGTGAACTTTTGACCGATGATTTGGCAGGTGTATGCAACGCCTGTTGACATAAAGCCACAGTAGGCAATAGGACCAAGCACAGCGACAAAGCCGTCCCAGGTGATATTACAGCCTGCACAAGCACCGATTATGAGGTTGAGAATACCAACCGTTATAAACTGCACCACGCAATAGCGTAGCGTGCTTACTCTACCGATAAATCGGTCAATAACTATTATGTGTGCGGTAAAGAATATCGCCCCGCAGAATACTAAAATATCGCCAACCTGCAACGAGAACGCTCCACCGTTTAAGCAGAGGAAGTAAAGACCAGAGAAGGAGAATACTACTGCAATCCAAACAAGAGGCGAAACCCTTTGCCTAAAAAGCAAGAAGGATGCGATTGGAACGAGCACGAGGTAAAGCCCTGTTATAAAGCCTGCCTTTCCGCTTTGCTGTGTGGCTTGTATTCCAAACTGTTGAAGAGCTGAGGCACAGCAGAGCACCGCACCGGTTATAATTCCGTAAATTAGCGTGTTTTTGTGCTTTTTCGCCTTTAATTCACGAGGGATTTCCTTTTCTTTCTCAAAGATGAAGCAAAGGGGAATAAGAGCAACGCCACCGAGAAGAAAGCGAATACCCCCAAAGAAGAAGGCATCTATTTCGCTTGAATGATACGAGGCAAGCTCCTGAGCATAAAAGGCAGAGCCCCAAACGATAGCGGCGATAAGACAAAGGCTCGCCGATAGGATTTTTCTTTTCATGGTTCTAAGCTATTTTCCTTTAAATATTCTATAATCTTATTTATGTCGTCAAGCGAGGTGGCTGTGTTTATCATACCACGAGCACTTGTGCCAAAGCGCATACCCTTGGTGTACCACGCAAGGTGCTTTCTCGCCTCGCATACGCCTATTTTTTCACCGACATCAAGACAGAGCATAGTTAATTGCTCCCTTGCAACCTCTAAGCGCTCGTGCACGGTTGGTGGAATATATGGTGTGTTATCAAGCAGGCATTTTATGTGCTTAAATATGAATGGATTGCCCATCGCACCACGACCAACCATAACGCCATCACAGCCCGTTTGATTAAGCATATCAATAGCGTCTTGAGCCTTAAATATATCACCGTTTCCTATAACGGGAATGGAAACTGCATTCTTTACTTGCTTTATTATATCCCAATCTGCACTTGGCTCATACATTTGAGAGCGTGTGCGTGCGTGTATGGTAATTGCACTCGCACCCGACGCCTCTGCAATTTTAGCAAGCTCAACACAATTTATTGTGCTTTTGTCCCAGCCTGCACGCATTTTAACAGTTACAGGCACAAGCGATTTTTTAACACATTCGCTAATTATTTTTTCACAAAGAGGCAAATCCCTCATAAGAGCACTACCGTCACCCGAGGTAACAATTTTCTTAACAGGACAGCCCATATTTATATCAATAAGCTCGGGAGTGCGGTCATTTTTTCTGTGCTTGTATGTGCCAGAGGAGAGAAGATATGCACTCTTTGCCATAATCTCGGCATCGTGACCAAAGATTTGAACGGATAGAGGGGTGTCGTCCTCTCTCACCTCTGCAAGAGTAGCAGTTTTCTTGTCCTCATAATGCATAGCAACCGAGCTTACCATTTCGCTAACGCAAAGCTCAGCTCCGTATCGCCTTGCCATAACACGAAAGGCGTGGTCGCTCACCCCAGCCATAGGGGCGCATATTAATTTGTATTTGAACATATACACCTCCAAGGTTTAGGAATGGTCGAGAAGCCTCGACGGGCGATATAAATGCGGAATGGTCGAGAAGCCTCGACGGGCGAGAGAAAAGTGCGGAATTGTCGAGAAGCCTCGACGGGCGATATAAATGCGAAATGGTCGAGAAGCCTCGACGGGCGAGAGAAAAGTGCGGAATTGTCGAGAAGCCTCGACGGGCGATATAAATGCGAAAT
>JAZNYH010000083.1:0-4689 GCA_045594305.1 Eubacteriales bacterium
TCCTTGGCTCACAGAACGACATGGCTACGATCCGACTTGTATGCGTTCGGGGGTTGCTCCTCGCTTAAAAGCATAATTGTCAGCGAAAATAATGCGTCATACAAATCGGCAGACGGCGTTTTGTATAGCAAGGACGGAAAAGAGCTGATATGCTATCCAGAAGGTAAGGACGGCACAAGCTTTACAATTCCCGATAGCGTAACATCGATAGGAAGCAATGCGTTCCGTAGTTGCTCCTCGCTTAAAAGCGTGACAATTGGAAATAGCGTAACCTCGATAGGATATGATGCGTTCTATGAGTGCCCCTCGCTTAAAAGCATAATTGTCAGCGAAAATAATGCGTCATACAAATCGGCAGACGGCGTTTTGTATAGCAAGGACGGAAAAAAGCTGATATCCTATCCAGCAGGTAAGGACGGCACAAGCTTTACAATTCCCGATAGCGTAACCTCGATAGGAAGCGGTGCGTTCGAGCGTTGCACCTCGCTTGAAAGTGTGATAATTGGAAATAGCGTAACATCGATAGGAGATGATGCGTTCTATCGTTGTGACTTGCTTAACAGCATAATTGTCAGCGAAAATAATGCGTCATACAAATCGATAGACGGCGTTTTGTATAGCAAGGACGGGAAAAAGCTGATACGCTATCCAGCAGGTAAGGCTGATGCAAGCTTTACAATTCCCGATAGCGTAACCTCGATAGGAGAAGATGCGTTCTCGTATTGTGACTTGCTTGAAAGCGTGACAATTGGAAATAGCGTAACCTCGATAGGATATGATGCGTTCTATAATTGCGACTCGCTTAAAAGCGTGACAATTGGAAATGGCGTGGAATCGATAGGAAGCTATGCGTTCTATGAGAGCTCCTCGCTTGAAAGCATAATAATTCCCGATAGCGTAACATTGATAGGATTTTGGGCGTTCTATGAGTGCGACTTGCTTACAATCTACTGTGAGGCGGAAAGCAAGCCAAGTGGTTGGGATTCGGGTTGGAACAGCTCGAATCGCCCTGTATATTGGTACAGCGAAAGCGAGCCGAGCACAGACGGCAACTATTGGCACTATGGCACAAGTGGTGAAATAATCATTTGGGAATAATAAAAAGCAGACACGCAATGAATTGCAACCTTATGGTTGCGTGAATTGAAAGCCGTGCTTTCGTGAATTGCCTGTGGCATGAATTGTGCCTTACGGCACATTGGTTGCAATTCAATTCATGGAGTGAAGCGAGAATTCATGGAGTGAAGCGAGAATTCATGGCAAAGCCAATTCATGATGCGTCAGCATCAATTCATCAATAAAACAAACAAGAGCAAGAATATAAGGATTTTCTCCTTGTACTCTTGCTCTATTTGTTTTTAGCTTAATTGCTCGCAAATTGGATCTAAGAAAATCGCATTAAATAGCGACTTGCTCATACGCCCTCCTTGTTCAAATTAGAGATAAAGGCGTCTAAATCATCGTAAGAGCCGTGCTCGAAGGCGTCAATGTCGACTCCGTTTTTGTTTATAAGGTTGTCGGTAAGAAGGAATAGCTTAATACCAAGCTCGCCTGCCACCATATCATCGGAAACATCGTTTCCAACCATCACACACTCCTCGCCCGAAAGACCGATTTTGTCGAGAATTTCACGATAGTAGTTAACATTTGGCTTGCAATAGTGGGCGTTTTCGTAGGTCGTTACAAGCTCAAAATCGCTCCAATCAAGACCTGCCCAGCGTATGCGTGCCTTGGTGGCAACGGCAGGGAAAACGGGATTTGTGGCAAGAATGGTGCGAAGCCTCCTTGCTTTGCAAAGCTCGATTGTAGCCTTAGCCCTTGGAGTGTAGCCACAGCTTAGGCGTACCTCATCAAATCTCGACTCGTAGAACCACCTAAGAGGCTCTTCCTCCTTGCGTGCGTCCTCGCCATAGATAGAGCAAAAGGTCTGCCACCACCTGTCCTCGTTTGTCATCTCGCCATTGTTCGTAACCATAGCCCCTGTGCCACGCCAAACGGCATCGACCAAGCCCCTCTGCTCATAGCCACGGGGAACAAGCTCCCTTACAAGAGAGCCAAAATACGCTTTAAGAAACACATCCTGATCCATTGGCAAAAGCGTGCCGTCAAGGTCGAAAAGTATAGCCTTAATCATTATTTGTCCTCCAAAATTTCAAACGCCCTTGCGTAAAGACGCTCGAAAAACTCGTTATCCCTTGGGTACGCCTTAAAGGTCATATCCATATCTGCAAGCTCAAAAAGGAGCTTATGTGTGTCTAAAACGCCTATTTTTCCCTCTACGGCTCTAAGCAAGCGAATATCGTCAAGAGCATAGCTAAACACCTTCAAGCGGAGCGAGGGGGTTGCACCGTCGCCAAGGGGATAAACGCTAAATGCGTCGCCCGAGGGGAAGCCCCAATACGCATCTGTCTCCTCGTAGGGGTTGAGCCTTTGCCTTTTTGAAAGGCGTGTGTAGTAAAAATTGTAGCCCCAATGCAAGAAGCCTGCAAGGTTGTACTTATAAAGCTGAGTGCCGATAATTCTCGTTCTCGCACTCGGCATATCGAAAAAGCGATTTGAAACCTCCTTGGTTTGAGCACAGCAATAATAGCCCCAAAGAGGAGAAACGCCCGCCTCGATAAATGGCTCAATGTCGTTAATTCCAACCACAGGTGTACGCACAAGCCCCTTTTTATAAAAGTCGAGATTTGAAAGAGCGTCAATTTGAATACAGCCCTTGGTAAGAGGAGCTATAACCTCGCTACCTGAGGCATACGCCTCTATATGCTCCGCACCTGGCTCGTCGGAGATATGGAATATAAGATGACTACGGTCATAGCCAACGCCCTCTAATGTGTCGATAATTTGAGGTATAAGGCAGGAAAGAAAGCTCTTATACTCTTGACCGAGAGCGTCAGTCTCCCAGCCGAAAATCCTCTTTTCCTCGCCGTCAACCGTCGCAATTACCTTTGGAGCGTGAGATGCACCCCATTGAGTAAAGAAGTGGTTGATTTCAAGATATTTTATGCCACACTCCCTCGCAATGCGAGCAAAGCGAGCAAGCCTTGAAAAATCAAAGGAATATTTTCCGTTTTCAAGCGTTATATCAACAAGCTGAACAGTAGGACGCTCCTCGCCAACATCTGTGTCAAGAGGTGGAGTAAGAACGGGCGTTAAAACTATGTTCATTCCGTGCTGTGTCGCTAATTTGAGGTATTTTTCGATAAGAGACCAATGCTCCTCGCTAAGCTGCTCAACCTCGTGCACGCTTGCAATGCAGTCACAATGGAACCACTGTGTGAACAAAAGGGTGCTCTCGGGTAGCTCTATGTCGTGTATCTTAGCCAAAACGGAGCACTCGCCAACCACCTCGCCCTCTTGCTTAAAGGTAAGGGAAACGGTATGCTCGCCAGCACACGCACCTGCGTCTATACAAATCCAAAGTGCTTGGTTTTCGCCCTCGTTAAGGGTGATTTTGCCCCCGTCAAGTGGCAAAAGTGGGTCAGGGAAAAGACCGGGGGTTAGAGTTAGATAATTGTCGTCGTAGCTATTCTCATAGCAGGGCTTATTAGACGGCACATAGCCCACCCTGTATGGCGTTACCTTTATAGGACTGTTTATTTCAACCTCAACCTCGCCTTGACCATTTAAAAGCACCTGAAAGGCAAGCTCTTGGTTTCTCGCTCCCTCGACAAAGGAAACGGGCGTGTCAAAGCTCTTGTCAGGGAAAACCTTTGAAAGATGAGAAATTGTTTTAATTTTAAGCATAATATATCTCCTTTTTATGACTTGCTTTTATTTTACCATACAAGACCAACCATTTCAAGCACAAGAGCAAAAAAAGGACACTAAGTGTCCTTTATTTATTATAAAAGCTCGCTTGGTAGAGCGTAGTGACTATCCTTTTCAAGGAAGAATTTGCAAAGAGGGCGAATTTGCTCGACGGGAACATAAACATTCTTGTCGTAAACGCCAACAATGTTAAAGCCTGCGTCGTGAGCCGTCACAATAGCGTAATAAGCGTCCTCGAAAATGTAGGTCTCGTCCTTTGGCGTGCCAAGGTGTTCAAGAGCCAACTCATAAATAAGAGGGTATTTTTTGCCCTTGCCGACCTCGGTACAGGTGAAAATACGACTAAAATACTTGTCAATTCCAAGGCGAGCAAGAGCCATTTCGACGGTTGAACGGTCAGTAGCAGTCGCAAGACACATCTTAACCCCCGACTCTTTAAGGCGTTTTAGCATATCAATAGCTCCGTCCTTTACCGAAATAACCGTTTGGTATTTTTTGTCCATAAGAGCGTAAATTTGGTCACGAGTTTCCTCAAACGATAGCGAAAGCCCCATCGAACGCCAAAGATCGTGACACCACCCCATACCATTCTCCAAAAAACAGCGCCCCGTATCAGCAGGTGGTAAAATCCCATTAATCTGTAAAAACTCCTCAGCCACCGACGCCCAATAGTCCATAGAATCAAGCAAGGTGCCGTCTAAGTCGAAAATTGCTCCCCTCATTGTGTTGTCCTCCAATAACTCTCAAAATACTTCGTTGCTCCTGCATTGTGACCTCGCCGTACACCAAGTACGCCATCGCCCCCAATGTGCGGTGCGCCTTGTCTTTCGAGGTTCTTGAAGGACAAGGGATTGTAACGCTCATTAAAATTCGTTATACTATTTTATACTTTTCCTTTGGAAAAGACAATAGATTAAC
>JAZNYH010000084.1:0-5978 GCA_045594305.1 Eubacteriales bacterium
AAAACAGGAGAAGGCAAGGCTGGCGTAAATGTAACAACACCACGGCCGTCTCTGTTTTCTACTCTTGCAGAAACATATATTATCGCGTTAGTGTAAATTTCTTCAAAGTAATCGAGACTGAAAACCTCTCCGTGTTTTACGTATGTTGAGACTCCTTGCTTACTCATCTCTCCGGGCTCGAAATCAAACACGGTTGTAATTTTACAGACAGTTGTTCCACTGTGTGCGCTTTCGTTAATCTTTGTCATCGCATACAATTGGAGTGCAGCCTCGTCTTCTGTATTTTTAATTAGAAACTCAGCTGTTATCTTCACAGGCTTCGTCGTATCTATCTCCCCATCAAGATAAAAGACCCCCTCACTATCAGCTATTGTAAACTGCTCAGCATCTGCGTCGTTTTTCTTAATCTCCCCGATTTTCTTTCCTGTTAGCTTATTAATTCGCTTTGTCGAGAACAAATTCACGCCCTCAAAAGGCTGCATCAGTGAACCATGCGCATCATCGGTAATTCCTATCGACGTTGTTGGAACGTATGCATTTTCGCTATCAAACAGCGCACCAACCTTCTCTCCATCATAAACAAGCAATCTATCACCTGCTATTAAATATAGCTCATCCTTGCTTAGATATCCTTGGCTTTTCTCTGAGCCAAGCTCTACACCATCAAGCGAAATTAGCTCTCTGGTTGAAAAATCACTGCTGCACTTATAAAGGCTCGCTCCTGCATGAACGATTTTATATTCTTCTCCCTCGCTTTTATATGAAAAAATGCCGTTTATCGCAAGAGGCTCACCGTCTTCACCATAAAAGCTTGCAATTTCCTCAAAGCCGTTTCGCTTATGATTGGTACCACCCTTGCAAATCATATTTTTCATATAGCTTGCTCTTGTGCTCTTAACCCTTATTGGTGAGGATGATAAATCAACACCCTTCATGTCGCTTAAAGTTAGAACGCTTTTGCTTGTGGTCCTTGCCTCACTTATTTTCATTGTGGCACCTCATATATCGACTCTACCTTTGCTTGATAGCCACCTCGCTTAAATTCAATTTGGGAAGCCATCTGCTCATACACATTACGTGCGTGTGCAGCCTCGCTTTCGTTTTCTCCTCTAATAAGCTCACTTTTTATAAAGTAAGGGATAAGGTCAAGCACGTCCCTGGGCAAGTTTATTTCTTTTGCATCGTCAGTTACCATGGCTATCCTTGGCAAAACTGGTCTATATATCACTACATACTGCCCTGTGCATGGTGCGTCAAGCAAAATAGTTGTATCTGTCTCGTGTGCATAATCGCATCTGTCCTTATCGTGGTACTCACCATAGCATGCGATTCTCTCTATTTTCCCAAGGTCCTCAATCTCTGAAAGGTCAAACAAAAGGCGTTGTCCCCTTGCTTTAGCCTTTTTTAAATTCAAATCATAGCTCTTGACAGGCACAATTCCTTTGCTCTCAAGCGAGGCAAAGCACCTATTAATCGCCCCTGGCATAGATGCAAGCAAATCGTTATAATTAGAATCCTCGTTAAGCTGAGATATTTTATCTCTTAGCTCATCATCGTTCTCATAGTCAACCATTAGCTCAGTGCCTGGAAATATCATCATAAGAGCCTCAATTTTTAATTCTCCAAGCTTCATTTTTTCCTCCTTATCAAAAAACGGAAAGGAAGCACAAATATGATTCCTTTCCGTTGGTTTCATTCTTTGAAGGAGGGACAAGCCCTCCCCCTTATTTACGCATATTTAACATTAATGTTAATGATTTCCTTTGGTCTTACAACCTTGCCATCAAATAGCGCGTAGCCCTTAACCGCATCAGCAAAGGACTTCTCCGGTCTATATGGCTCGGTGTGTGTAAGAGGATTTACAAACGCAATTGCGCGCTTTGTTCTAATCATAATGTTGTCCTCTGTATCGCCTTCTCCTGTTTTACAAACGTTGTTTGAAAGCTTAACTGTTACGTTGCCGTACATTGCCACCTTGCCGTTTTTGAGCATTTCAGAGTTATTTGTATCATTTGAAAGATACGCCTGCTTAAATAGCTTATAAAAGCGTGGGGAAACCGTAACGGTAACACCCTTTGTCATGTTAACGTCGTTTTCTTGGAGTGCCTGGATAGCATCATCAAGCATTGTAAGAACGTTGTCCTTCGTTACTATAACAGCTCCTTCTTTGTTAAGCATCTCAACAGCTTCGTCAATTGCCATGTCAGCAATATACTTATCCATTGCGTTGGCTAAGCCCTCAGACGTTTCCTCGGCAAGGGCGTCCATAAGACCACCAACCGCTTGTGCCTTGTCAATATCGCCTACCTTGTAGTTAAAGTAGCGAATTTGCTCTATTTTTAGAGGGATGGAGTTGTCATCAACCTCCTCAGCCTCCTCGATGTTTCCGCTTGCATTTGCTCTGTCAAGCGTGTGAATTGTAGGCTTGCCGATACCAAGAATGTGCACCGTGTCGCCCTTCTTTGATACGTTGCCCTCGTACTGTCTGTTGCAGTCCTCTACAAAGACACAAGCTCTTTCAAGCTCTCTGTTAATTGATTCTGCCCATACTGATGGGATAAAATTAGAATATGCCATTTTAAATTCTCCTTTTACTAAGTAATTTTAATGCACCTGTTTTCAAATTTTTTATAAGCATCTAAATATAACTCGTTCTCGTCTCCGTTATATGTAAGCTCATAATACATACCATCGTGTAGAGTGGTGCTTAATAAAGCCTTGTTGTTTTGCAAGGTCTTACAGCTCCACACAATATAAACATCATCTTCGCTTATCTGCACATTGTCAGACTTGTCAAGATGCTCGTTTGCATAGTCGCAAACTGTTTTTTTACAAAGCTCTGAAAATTGTTGGTTATCCAACGTTACCACCTCTCCTGGCTCTTTCTTATTTTGTCGTAATTGTCGTGAATTTCCTTTTTCGACATTTTTAGGACCTGTTCCTTTGTAAAGAACTCACCCTCAGGTGGTGCGCTTGAGTTTGTCAAGCTACCAACTGCAGCCCCTGCAACCGCTTCAGCGTGTGCATCCTTTTCCGCCTCACGCTTGGCTCCTGCTATAGCTTCTTTAATTGGCAAGTATTGAGAATAAACCTCACTCAAGCTCTTTTTTCCAAGCTTTCCCTCTGCAAAGGACATAAACATACTATCCTGTAACACCTCGTTGACATCAACATTAGGATGCGCATTTGCAAATTCCTCTAAATCCTTTGTTACCTTGTCGTTTGTAGCTTGCGCCCTTGCATTTTGCCTTGATTTTTCCCTTGCTTGCTTCTTAACATACTCAGGATAATCGGCAATTGGGTCCTTGCCATCGTTTTCTATTTGCTTCATAAGCAGGTACTCTTCTACATCGTCTGCATCCTCAATAGGCTTTTTTGTGTAAGGGTTAGTACCAAGGACCTCCTTAATGGCATCTACACGGGCTTTCTTAACTGCCTCTTCCTTTTCTGCCTCTCGCCTTTTCCTTGCAAACTCTGCATTTTTTGCACTGTCCTGCTTTGGCGCCTTTTCCACGGCGCCTTCTTTTGATGCACCCTCTGCTTCCTTTTTTTCGGAGCCTGATGCACCCTCGCCATTTGTGGCATTATCAGCACTTGGATTTTCAGTAGCAACCGAGGACTCTACTGCAGCTGATGCGCCAGCGCTATTCTCCGCGCCTGTGCCCTGCGCACCTTCGCTGTTATTTATACTCTCGGTAATTTTTTCTTCGTTCATAATAAACTCCTTGCATTTACACTCTATTGCTGAGAAATTTTTAATATATGATTAGCCATTGGCTATTCATTCTGTTGTGTTTCTTCACCGCTAAGTGGCGCTACGCCTTTTCTTGTCAGCTCGCCTCTCTGCAGTGCTTGTCTTATTTGCTCTGCTTGCTCTCTTGGAATGCCAAGCATACCCATAATATATTGGTTTTGCTCATCAAGCTTACCATTTGCCTCATCAACCTTGCTTTGTGCCTCTTGCTTTATAGCTTCTATCTGCGCTTTTGCTTGAGTTGCGAGTCCTATTTCTTCATTTACAACCTCAACAAGTAACCGCTTCGTTTGCTGGCACTCTTTTACAATGTTGTCAGCCTTGCCAACAATGTCGTTTTGACTTGCAATTATTGCCTCCGCTCGTTTTAGTTGTGCCTGGCACTCTGCAAGCATCTGCCTTGTCATTTCAAGCTCACTCTGTTGTGATGCTTTGATAGCCTCTTTTATTTGGCTCTTGTTTCCAATTGCTTCGTCAGGATATGCATCAATATATGCCTCAAGGCTTATATTTCCACCCTTAAGCAAGGCATCAAGCAAGTAAATATCAGAAGCAACAGAAGAGCGCGTGCCCTGGGTTGCCTCCACAACAACATCAAAATCTATGCTATCAAACTCGCTTGAGGAAAATTTATCTTGCACATTTTTAGACTCATTATTCTTACCCTTCTCCTCATGCGTAAAGTCCTTTTCATAATAGAAATGCTTGTAGAACTGTGCAAGCACCTTGCCCTGTTTCTCCTTTACCTTCCAGAATGTGTCACGCAAATCATCAACAGGCATTTGTGCTTGAGCCTGTAAATACGCTATTGCTGCACCTGACATATTTGCGCCTATTGTCTCACCTGTCATAACCTCACTTGAGCCTGATACGCTTCTTGTCAAGTTAATAATTATAGATACAATATCAAGTGGAATATTGTGGATGGCTTGCTCCGTCATTTTTTTAATACCATCGCCCGTACCTGAATAGTCAATAAGCAGCTGTCCTGGCTCGTTTGTTATCTTTTGACCATTTAGTGCGTTTGGCACGGCAATATATTTACCTGTTGCATTTTGTTGCGCATTAAGCAAAATCAATGCAATTTGGAAATTTATCGCCTTTTGGTTAGGTATCAAGCCATCAATTTCGCTAAGTCCATAAATACACTTGTCGCGCTTTTCATAATATCCGGCAACGATAGGATAAAGTTCTGAGTGCCTTTGTTCCTTTCGCTTGCTAACTGCCTTCTTTTTGTCTTTAGCAGTGTTTTTTGCATCTTCCTTGATGGGTACCACAAAGAACGGCTTATTCACAACCGTTTTTTTAGTTGCTCTTTCGCAAAGAACACGACCATTCTCTTTAAAATAGCGAGTAATAACAGTGCAAAGCTTTTTTGTGTCCTGCTCCTTGTAGTTGTAATCATTGTTTTCTATCTCATCTGCAACAATATCATCAAGTAATGCATCCTTGTCAGCCTTTGATTTAACCGCTTCTACATTCTCGCGTGTTACAATGATTATCCACCCTTGCTTTTGCTCATCAAGCTCGCAAGGATTCTCAAAGAAAATGTTTAGTGGGTCAATAAGCTCACAGCGAAGGGCGCCTGTCTTGTCGGCATCCTTGCCCTCAGCATTAACATCCCAATAGTAGTGGTAGAAATATGAGCCCTTTTTAACTCCATCCTCCACAGCACTTTTATCAAGTGCACTCTGCCCCATTTCTTTTTCAATGAACCAAGCAAAATTGTTGAATTTTTCGACCTTTGCCTTGTCGGTATCGCTCTTATATACAAGGCGTAACTTTGAAGACAAGATTCCTGCCTTCTTATTTCTACAAATCATCTTTATAATGTTTATAACAGGGCGTGGAAGGTTCCTTGTTCTTTCAGTTGGCTGTGGCCACTGCCTTCCCTCGTAAAAGTCTATGTATTTTGGAATGTCTGTTCTGATTCCTATGGAATTTTGATAATCAATTCCTTGTCTATAAAGCTTCCAAAGCTCAGTGATATCATCTGTATGCTCCTTTGTCACTTGCTTTCACCCTTCCTTTCGCCATTAAGCCATTCATCATAAATGATGCCAATGTTCGCCTCTTTGCTTCTATCTGCTTTTGGAGGCTGAGTTGTTTTTGATGGGTTCTCAAGAGCCTTTACTTTTTCCTCTAAGCTTGCTAATTTTGTCTCAAGCTCTTTGATTTTTCTTCTTCCAAACATAATTTATCCTTTCAAATTCACAACCGTTTG
>JAZNYH010000085.1:0-6486 GCA_045594305.1 Eubacteriales bacterium
CCATCATACCAGGCATGGAAGCTCTTGCACCAGAACGAACTGAAACGAGAAGGGGATTTTCCTTGTCGCCAAACTTCTTACCAGTGATCTCTTCCATCTTAACGATGTATTCCATGATTTGAGCTTGAATCTCATCGTTGATTTGTCTGCCGTCCTCGTAGTATTGTGTACAAGCCTCAGTAGAAATTGTGAAGCCCTGAGGAACAGGAAGACCAATCTTGGTCATTTCAGCAAGGTTAGCACCCTTACCGCCGAGAATTTCTCTCATTTTTGCGTCGCCCTCTTTAAAGAGGTAAACATACTTCTTTGTACTCATTTAAAGTACCTCCATAAAATAATAATAAACAAATGAATGGTGCACGGGAGTCCGTACGAAATAAGTATAACATAAAATTAATAAAAATGGAATAACTTTTTTAAAAAAATCTATATTTATTAAAATAAAACAAAAAACGCACGCCTCTGCGTGCGATTTTGTAACAAATTGTAAAAAATGGAAGAAAGCCCAAAGACCTTATGGCAATTATCTTCTGCGAGAGCGTCTGCCCCTGCCTGAGCGTCTTGAATTGTAGGAGCCTTTGTTTCTATACGATTGCTTTTTGTCCTTTTTTGAGGTAGCCTTCTTCTTTTGAGAGGGCTTTGCTACCACGATAGGCTTAAAGCCGATAGCGTCACACTCCTCGGCACTCACAAGAGAGAAGGTTACACGCCTTGTAACAGCGCTTGCGTCCTTGACACGAACCCTTACCCTTTGACCGAGAGCAAACATTTTCTTTCCCGAGGATAGAGTTAGGCTCGCCTCATCGAAGTAGAACGGAGCACCTAAGCTGTCAAGAGGAACAAGCCCCTCGCAAAGGTTGTCACACCTTGCAAAGAAGCCAAACGAGGTAACGGAGCAAATGGTAGCGTTCATCTCCTCGCCAATGTGGTCAGCCATATATATTGCCTTGTAAAGCTCATCAATTTCACGCTCTGCATAAAGGGCACGAAGCTCGTTTTGGCTTGACTCTGTGGCGTTTTTCTCGGCATATTTAGTAAGCCTTGACACGCCTGCACGGTCACATTCACCTGCAAGATACGCCTTGACAATACGGTGAACGCCAAGGTCGGGATACCTTCTTATGGGAGAGGTAAAATGGCAGTATAGCTTGGTAGCAAGACCAAAGTGTCCCTTTGGCTCGCTAAGGTATTTTGCCTTCATAAGTGAGCGAAGAAGCACACCCGATATAACCTCGCCCTTTCCAAGCTCCTTGGCACTATCTAAAACGAGTGAAAGAGCCTTAGGTGTTACATTGTCGAAATCGAGAATTGGCGACACATCTACGCCTAAATTGCCAGCAAACACGGAAAATGCCCTCATTTTTTCGGGATCGGGGCTTTCGTGCACACGATATATGCAGGGAAGGGAGTGCTTGTGTAGAAATTCTGCAACTGCACGGTTTGCACAGAGCATAAATTGCTCAATTAGTCTTTCGCTTGTGCCACGCTCACGCCTTTCTATGCTGATAGGGTGACCGCTCTCGTTAAGAACAATATAAGCCTCATCGCTTTCAAGCTCCATAGCGCCTGCGTCAATGCTCCTTGCAAGGAGTATGCGATAAAGCTCGAGCATTTTGTTAAAATCACCGAGGATGTGTGAATATTTCGAGTAAAACTCGCTACCCTCGCCATTTTCAATTATGTCGTTTAGCTCGCTATAAACGCCACGAGCCTTGGAGCGAATTATACTGTTTTGCAAAACGGTATTCTTTATAGTGCCTGACTTATCAAGCGTAATAATAGCGGATAGAGCATACCTGTCCACGCCTGCGTTAAGAGAGCACGAGCCGTTTGAAAGTGCAGGTGGAAGCATTGGTACAACCTTGTCGGTGAAATAAACGCTTGTTCCTCTTGACATCGCTTCCTTGTCAAGGAGCGAGCCCTCACGCACATAGTGAGAAACATCGGCAATGTGAACGCCAAGAATATATCCGTCCTCACTTGCCTCAATCGAGATTGCATCGTCAAGGTCCTTGGCACTCTCACTATCAATTGTAAATATGCATTTGTCACGCAAATCCACACGATTATCGACACATATCGGCTCATTTGAGCGTGCCTCTGCCTCGTTTAGCACGATGTCGTCAAAGTATGGTGGAATAGCGTGCTCACGAAGAATGGCACGATAGTTTGCCTCTCTTGATGTGTGCCTTCCAAGACACTCCACCACCTTAACGCTTATTCTGTCGCCATCATAAAGAGGGTATCTTGTTATTTTGCACGCCACCTTGTCGCCCGTTTCCGCCTTGACATTGTTGCTCGCAACTACTGTTGCAACGAAGTCAAGACGCTCGTTGTCGGGACGGACAACGCCAAAGAGCTTGCCCTTACTGCAAAAGCCCTCAAATTCACCCGTAAACTCGACAACTCCTCGCTCGGTAATTGCGACAATCTCCGCCTCGTTACCTCTGCCGTAGTATTTTGATTTTGGCATAATACGCTTGGCGACAACAGTATCGCCATTCATCGCCCCACAGGTAAGAGCAGGGGGCACAAAGAAGTCACCCTCATCGCTTGTTATAAATCCAAATTTTCCGTGTGAGGACGCACTATACGCTCCACGCACGAAAAGTCCCTTTTCGGGAAGGGTTATTTTTCCCTTTTTTGATACAAAAATCTCATAGCTCTGCTCCATATCGCAAAGCGCCTTGAAAAAGTCCTTTACTAAATTCTCCTTGCCCTCGCACACAAGCTCAAAAAGCTCGTTAGGAGATAGGGGAGTGTATAAAGGAGATGAGATAATTTCTAAAATTTGTTCTTTAATGCTTGTCTTCATAAAATTCCTTAATTTGTAGCAAGTAGAGATTTAGTTAAAAAATCCTGCAAGCTGCTGACAGCTTAATTGCGAAAGAAAACCGCCATGGCGAATCCATAGCGGTTATGCTCTTATGCGTTTTTGAAATACTCAAGCAATCCTGATTGCTCAATCCAGCTTTGTGGGTCTGGTTGGCTGACATATGCAACCAAAACGAGAACGCCGAAGATTGCGCTTACGATAGTTGTAAGAATTGTGAGCTTTTTATCAAGTGACTTACCCTTGCCCTTGCCGACAAAGTTTTCTGCACCGCCAGCAATTGTACCGGAAATGCCCTTTGACTTACTGCTTTGAAGAAGAACGGCGATAACAAGGAAAAGTGACATAGCTAATAAGAGTCCGCCAATAATGTAGCTTGCGACTGTTGCTGTCATTAGTTTATCCCCCTTTTTGTGATAAAAATTAGTTATAGGCGAAAGTTATTCTAACACAAACAAGCCTAAAAATCAATAGAAAAACGAAAATTTTTTCAAAAATATCAAATTAATGCTTATGAGAACAGCAGGAGTGGTGAGAAACAACTCCGCCCTCGCCCTTGCCCGAGCAGGCAGAGCAGGTGCCGTAAATTACGGTTTTTCCAGAGCTAACAGTAAAGCCGTGATCCTCAAAAAAGTGCTTTTCCATATCTGCAACAAAATTGCAATCGAGGTGGAAAAGAGTGCCACAGCTCACGCATTTTAGGTGAAAATGGTTTTCACAATCACCAAGCTCGGCATATTGATAGCAGGCACCACTACGCTCATCAATAACGAACTTTTTAATCACTCCCTGCTCACAAAGCCTGTCAAGGGTTCTGTAAACAGTAGCAGGGCCAATTTTCTCTCCACGAGATTTGAGTCGTTCTATGATATCACGAGCACTCAGGTGCGCACTATTCTCCTTTAAAATTTCGAGAATAGTGGCACGCTGTCTTGTATTATATTCAGCCTTCATTTTAATTAATCGTAAATAGGATACTTTTCGCAGATTTTGGTAATTTCTGCACGAATGTAGTCTGCCTTTTCCTCAAACTCAGTAGCGCAAAGCTTGATAAGCTTACCAAGAGCTACCATATCGTCCTCTTTAAGACCTCTTGATGTAACTGCGGGAGTTCCAATTCTTACGCCACTTGTAACAAATGGTGTTTCTGGGTCGTTAGGAATAGCATTTTTGTTAACTGTAATGTAGCACTCATCAAGGCGTCTTTCAAGCTCCTTACCAGTAATCTTGAAGGGGCGAAGGTCGAGAAGCATAAGATGGTTGTCCGTGCCGTTTGAAACGAGGTCAAAGCCCTCTGCAAGCAAGGTATCGGCAAGAGCCTTAGCGTTTTTAACGATTTGCTCCTGATATGCCTTGAATTCGGGAGTAAGAGCCTCGCCGAAGCAAACTGCCTTAGATGCGATTGTGTGCATAAGTGGGCCACCCTGTGTGCCTGGGAAGATTGCCTTGTCAATTGCCTTAGCAAGCTCAGCACGGCAGAGGATAAGACCACCACGAGGACCTCTTAGAGTCTTATGTGTGGTTGTTGTAACAACATCTGCGTATGGAACGGGTGATGGATGAAGACCTGCGGCAACAAGACCTGCAATGTGAGCCATATCAACCATAAAGTAAGCTCCAACGCTCTTTGCGATTTTTGAGAGCCTTTCAAAATCAATTACTCTTGGGTAAGCAGAGGCGCCAGCAACAATAAGCTTTGGCTTGCACTCGTTTGCGAGTCTTTCAACCTCATCGTAATCAATAAATCCGTCGTCGTTTACGCCGTAAGGAACAAAGTTGTAGTAAGCACCTGAAAGGTTTACAGGGCTTCCGTGTGTAAGGTGACCACCGTGAGCAAGGCTCATACCCATAACTGTATCGCCTGGCTTAATGAGAGCGAAGTATACAGCGGTGTTAGCCTGAGCGCCACTATGTGGCTGAACATTTGCGTGCTCTGCACCAAAAAGCTTGCACGCTCTTTCAATAGCGAGCCTTTCAACTACATCAACGCACTCGCATCCGCCATAATATCTCTTTGAGGGGTAGCCCTCTGCATATTTGTTTGTTAGAGGTGTTCCCATAGCGAGCATAACTGCCTCGGAAACCATATTCTCGGAGGCGATAAGCTCAAGACCTCTTTTTTGTCTTGAAAGCTCAGCATTAATTGCCTCGCCAACCTCCTTGTCGTAGCTTGTGATTTTCTTGATTACTTCTGATACCATAGTAAAATCTCCTCAAATTCAAATTTTAACATTTTAATTGTACACTAAAAGTGTAAAAAAATCAAGTGCTTATAGAAAAAACCTACTCGAAAAACGCCGAAAAATGAAAAAGCACGCAAAAAGCAGCGGTGCAGTGGAGAAAAGCATCCAAAAAAGAGTCGAAAAAATACAAAAATGACAGAAAAAAGCCCTAAAACACGGGGGATGTGACAAAAAGCAGAGCCTTGTAAATGCTTAAATCGGTCGGGGGGTGTATCAATATTTGCACGGAAAAATACAAAAAAATAACAAAAACTTATTGACAAATGTCTAATGCATGTTGTATAATGTACATATATCATTTAAAGAAATGCGTATGGAGGTTCAAAATGGCATTGTTAAACACATTATTTGCATTCAACCCATTGAGTGGAAACTACTGGGCGTATGCAGCGGTTGCCGTGGTTGCACTTATCGTTCTCGTATTGCTCCTTTTCATTAAGAAGGAGATTGTATATGTGGACCCAGACACAGACTACGAAATCGCACATCAAAAGTATGGTTGGGGTAAGAAAATCACTCTTGCGTCAGCTAATAAAACTGGAAAGAAATTCATCGGCTGGAGCTATGATGAGGATGGCGAGAAGAGAGTAGGCAAGAAGGCTATTCGTCTTTTCCGCACCACAGAGCTTTTTGCCGTTTGGGAAAAGCCAATTGTTGGCATCGCTATCGAGGATGCAAACGCAGCACTCGAAATCGTTTATATCAACGATGCAACTGGCGAGGAGCTTAGCAAGGTTGTTTGCCCATTTGCTATTGAGGTTCCAATGGAGCTTAATGGCGAGGCAATTCTTGGTTGGGGACTTGATCCTAAGCAAGGACCACTTGTTACTGCATCTGAAAACGACAAGAGCGTTCTTACCGTAGAGCTTTATCCTGTTCGTGAGGGCTGGGATATTGTTGAGGAAGAGCCAGAGGTTGTTGAGGAGCCTGTCGAGGAGGTTGTCGAGGAGCCTGTTGAAGAGGTTGTTGAGGAACCCGTTGAAGAGGTTGCAGAGGAGCCTGTTGAAGAGGTTGTCGAGGAGCCTGTTGAAGAGGTTGTTGAGGAACCCGTTGAAGAGGTTGTCGAGGAACCTGTTGAAGAGGTTGTTGAGGAGCCTGTCGAAGAGGTTGTCGAGGAGCCTGTTGAGGAACCCGTTGAAGAGCCTGTTGTTGAAGAGGAGCCTGCTGTTGAGATTGCACCTGTAATCGTTCCTACATATATTGACGGTAATGGTAACGAGCTCAACATTAAGTACAGCCGTAGCTTTACTGCAAATGTTATCCAAGCAGAGGATAATGTAAAGGACTTTTATAGCCAGTTAAAGAACCACATTCTTTCATATAAGGGCGTTAAATCAAGAATTAGCTGGAAGTTTGACAGCTACAATAAGGGCAGAGATCAGCTCTTTAAGATCAAGCTCCGTGGTAAGA
>JAZNYH010000086.1:0-36263 GCA_045594305.1 Eubacteriales bacterium
AGTATTACCAGTCGAACCTTTCGACTGGTTTTACTTTTTATAGGTGAATAGCTTATTTAATTAGCTCAAAGATGGCAGTAAAGCTTCTTTGGGTTATTTTAATTACGCCAGTAACAAGGTTCGCAAGAATTGAGTGTTCGGTTCTTATTTCTGTATCAAACAAAAGAATAACTACTTTGCCTCTATTTCCATTGTTCTTTTCCAAAAATTATATTTTGCGTTTTGACTTGATATTTTGCCGATAGTGTGGCATAATAGTATTGTGAAAATTCAAAGGAGGAAATCCTATGAATTATATATCCGTAAGCGAAGCGGCAAAAAAGTGGAATATCTCTGAGCGCAGTGTTTGCAATTACTGCGCCGAAGGGCGTGTCTCCAGTGCGGTTCTTGTGGGCAAGATCTGGATAATTCCCGAGAGTGCCGAGAAGCCGATTCACAAAACCAACAGGATGACGGTCTACTGTTTTGAGAAAAGAGGAAAACATGAGCGAAAATAAAAGTAAAGATTTTGATATGAAAGAAGATCCTTTTGCAGGTGTTCCCGATTTTGCCCCTGCGCTTGGTTGGAGGAATGAGGAAATTTATGATCTTGTCCTATCGGCAAGGGATATTTCAGAGCTTGAGGGCAGGACGGATATCAGTGCTGATGATTGGATTGATGTGTCGTTTCACTTTGGTTTGGAGAAAAAATACGAAAAAGCCGCGCTATGCTTGACGACGGCAGCAGAGCTTGGCGACATTTTGGCGAAGTACTACCTTGCAGAGTGTTACGAATACGGCAAGGGAGTTGTGCAAGACTACATAAAGGCGGCAGAGCTTTATATGGAAGTGTCAAATTGCAACGAGTATCTTATTTCTTGCGATTTTCACCCTCAATGCTGCTCCGAATACACCATCGGAAGCTTTTACGAAAGAGGTCTTTTGCCCGATTCCACTATGAAAAAGGCAGTAGAGTGGTATCTTAGAGCAAAAAAAGACGGAAGCAATGAGGCGAATTACAAGCTGGCGGAATGTTGTCTTGCAGGAAAAGGTGTCGAACAAAATTACGACGAGGCTGCTGAACATCTGGTTTTTGCGCATAATTGGAGCAATGGACATGACGCGCGCAGTTTTACTCTTGCCACAGCACTTGATGGAAAAACAGAAACTCATCAGCTTAATATTTGCAAGATACTTGCCGAGTGTTATTTGAAGGGCATCGGCACCGATAAGGATGAAGAAAAAGCACACGAATACCACTCAAAAGCAGAAGCTGATACCCGTCAATGGCTTGAAGAATTGAAAGCAAAATATCTGGATTCGAAGCCGTTTTGAAAAAGGAAAAAACATGAGCGAAAACAATAGAAAAGATTTTATTACAATTGAACAAAAAATTAAGCAAGGCTGAATTTTCAGCCTTGCTTTTTTGCTATTTACAATCATAGTGCCATTAAAAACTTATAATTTCATTGAAAAACAAAAAGTTCCTATTCTAACACAAACAAGTTTACACTTCCGTTTGTGTTTTCATTCCAATCTAAATATATTTCCCTGTTGATTTTTGCTTTAATTTTTTCAATTTCCAAAATCGTGTTATTGAAAATGCACATCCTTTTGAAAATTTTGAGGATATGGAAAGCCAACTAATTAAAACCGGATTTAAACGCCCATATATGTGTTCAAATTAGATACCACACAGAAAAATAGAAAAATGCAAAATTGATCTTAAAAATTTGTTCACAAATCTCTTTTTAGAAAGGAAAATCATCATTTGATGTGTCAATGTGTGGCGGCTCACAAATTTCAACAACCTCTTTGTCCACAGTGAATTCTAATCTTCTGAAGAAGAAATGTCCTTTCTTTGCGTACTCCTCAAAATAAGAGCCCTTGGGGGCGCGAATGGTTGAAATGTCACTGTCCAAGGGATTGTTTCCCTCTATTTTTCTTACGCTTGCGGGTATATAAAGTGTTCCTTTAACTCCCCAAAACGCATTTTCGCATATTTCCTTAGTGCCTTCGGGAATTGTATAGCCCTCATTTGAATTTTTGGCATACACGATTTTCTCCCCGTCCTTGGTAAATATGCTACCATCAACCGATTTAAAATAGGGGTTGTTAGGTGACACCTCTGCCTCAAAAAAGAAGCCGTTCCGCCTATTTATAGGCGCTATCTCCTTTACGGTGGAAGGGATATATAGCCTTTCAAGTGGATTTTCTAATAGAGAAAATGCGTTTTCGTCTATTTTTACTGTCCCTTCGGGCAAGACGCCTTGATTATCTGTGGCGGGAGAATATGTCAAAAGTGTATCATCAAGTGAATAAAGGTGACCGTCTATTGTCTTATAATTTGGGTTTTCCTTAGAAACCTCGAATTTGCAAAGCGAGGGCCCGTCAAAGCCACCCGTCCAAATGCTTGTAAGAGAGGACGGAATCACAAGCCTTTTACATTTTTCTAAGTCTATACGGTAATGGGTATATTTAACACCCTCGGGCAAAATCAGCTCCTCACCGACCTCGCCAACCTGCCGTAGGCAACCGAAGGCATCTACTATCATTACCTTGAGGCAGTCCTCCATATACCTGTCAACCTCGGGAATGGGAGTCGACATAAAATCATCAATTTCATCATCTCTGATTATATGGAAATGCTCGCCCTCATCCTGACAGCATTTTTGAACGAAGCTACCGTCTGTTCCGCCGATTACCAAATTGGGAACGCGACGGGGGCGGTCATATCCAAAAATCATTACAAATGGGAAATACTCGGGGAAGTCGGTCATGCTACTTGAGAAATAGACATGTCGCAACGAGCAAATATTGAGAAAAGCAAGCTTTCCAACCGAAACGCAATTTGAGCCGACCTTTAAGCATTGCAGATGCTCTGCATCCGTAAATGCATATTCTCCTATACGGCACACCTTCGAATTTATCTCGTGAAAAAGCTCGGGCTTTGCAGGTGCGTATTTAACCAAGGTCTGCATATCGTATGTATAAATCACATTATCTATTGATTTATACCACTTGTTATTCGGATCAATGTGAATGGTTGATATGCTTGGGCAGCCCTCGATATACATCTCATCCGTTCCATCAAAAGCCAAAGCACCGATTTTAGACACATCCTTACCTATCCAAACGCTTTCAAGATTTGGATAATCATCAAATGCAAAATCCGTAATTTCGGTAATGCCCTCTCCAATAATCAATTTTTGAACCTTCTCACGGCGTTCTCTGTTAGCTTTCAACTTGGTTTGCTTTATTGCAATATCGGTTAATGTAGCTTTCTCAATCGCGAAAAATTCAAGGGTGCCGTCTGCAAATTTTGCGCAGTAGCCGTTTTCGGCCTCGTCCATAGTAAATTCTGTTTCGTTTTCTATTTGCTTTTTCGCAAGGTCACGAAGGTCCTCTATACTCATAGCATAGAACTCATCTACCTTGTCCTCGCTAAACTCAACGAAGGTAATATTTCTTTCATTGCAGTAGGCTTCTATCGCTGAGCCACGCACTCCGCCAACGACATCAATTGGATAGTATCTTCCACCGTCATCGGCACCTTCGTCAAATATTTCCTTTTCAAACTCCGTAACCGTTTTTGGAATATACACCTTTTTAATGCAAAAATATATGTCACTATCAAGCGCGCGGTGACCTATCTTTTTTACACCCCTTCCAATATAGATGCTTTTAAGATGGTCAACCCTGTCAAAGCAACCTGCACAAATCTCCTCCACACAGTCATCAATATAGTATGACTCGCCCTCTTTATTCCTCGGATATTTAATAATCTTCTTTTTATCCTTAGAAAAGAGAACGCCATCCTCTACAATGAAATGCTGGCTGTCAGGATGAAAGTTAACCTCCTTCAAACTGTCAAAATGAAAGCTTAGATAACTGTCAATTTCCTGTATTGAGGCGGGGAAATTGATTACGCTAACCTTATCGTAGATAGACCAATTCCCGAAATCTGACATGTCGTACACTCCCTCGGAAATATTAAGGGTATATGTTCCGTCCTCGTTTTTTGAAAGGCACGGAAGCTCCTCTTTCGGATGGCCCTCTGATTTAAAGGTACCATACTCAAAGCTGAACTTTCCCCAATGAGGATGATGCTCATCCTTTGAAGAGATTCGCTTCAGGTTTGGGAAATATTTGTAATACTCAAAATAAACGGATTCAAGCGAGCTTGGTATCACGAGGGCGGTAACCTTATCGTTATATTCAAAATGCTTTGGCATAAAAGGGTATTCTTCTATACACGTTACCCCTTCTTTTATCTCAACAGTTAGTGTTCCGTCCTCGTTTTCGAGAATATCATAAATATTTTCCTTCATATTTATCTCCAATCTTTCGGTTTTCTTGGTGCTTTTGTTTATTTATCAGTCTCGGTATAGCCATGTGGTGTAGCTCTCAAGCCTTCCATCCTTTGACTTAACATACTCATCATACGCTTTATTGAAGGGCTCAAGAAGCTCGGTCTTTAAAAACTCTAAATCTCCACTTTCAAAAACATTTGCTCTGTAAATATAGCTTTCGCCTTTATCATATGTAATATAAATTTCCTCACCGAAAACTTGTGTTAAAGTTCCCTCTCCGTGATACTTTGAACATACTCTTTCTCCGTAAAAATCAGTTATTTTCATAATTTTCCTTTATCCTTTCTTTTACATACAGGTAACACAATAATTTGATGTACACAGCCATAATCCTTTTTATTAAGAATGGCTTCTTCTGCGTTAACATGGTTAACGCTCCTTTTTATAAATTTAGATATTATGGTCTTTTATAAACTTGATAATATACGGCCTATCGTTATTGCTTTCTGTTTCAAACCATTGGCTGCACACAAGATATTTTTTGCCTTTGATTTCAACCAAAACCTTTTTAGGAGAATAGTAACGCTCCTTATCGCATGCGTTTCCTTCTAATACAAGAAGTGGATAGTTAATATCTAGCTTCTCACGGCTATATTCTTTAGTTTGTAATTTGGCAATTTCCTCATCTGACACATTGCCGCTCTCCAGCAAAGCTTTCAAATCGGTTTGAGCAATCTTCCCTATTTTTTCCCCGGCATAATCCGACATATCCACATCAGGAGCATTCTTCCGAGTCTTAGGCGCTTTGCTTTTATGCTCGGCTCCGGATTTCTTTGAGGTGTTCAATCTTTCCCCATAAATAACATTAATTACTGCATTCTCATCAGCAATAGATAAATCAAAAGAGGCAAGCGCTGCATTTCTAAACTCACTCATGACCTCAAAACTATAAACATCTGCAAACTTAGACGTCATATAATCATTCAAAACCTCTGCTTCGCCTATGATGCAGGAAACATCGTTCTTTTGATAATCTCTGCCTGGAGCAGCATAATAATTAAGTGGATCTACAAATCTTAAAAAATGCGCCTTTATTAAAGCTTTTTCATTTTCAGTTAAGCTATAATTCAAGTTTCTTACCTTCTTCCCATCTGAATTAACAACCCAATCAGATGCGGCTCCACGCGGATATAATCTATCTGCGTCAACATTTAACCTATTTTTCAAAGCATCGTAAAAATCAGATTTAATTCCAACAATGTGCGCAAGATACCAATGCTCGGGAGTGAGTATACCACCTCTTGTAGAACCAATTTTTGGAAAAGACGCTATATCCACTTCTTCGCAGCTTTTTCCCGACTCGTAATGAAGTGGATAGGAGTAGGTTTTCATCAAATCCAAAAACTCTTCAACATCAGGTTCAACACCCAAACGTACCATGTTAAAAATCTCGTGAGCATCAAAATTACTAACAAATACATAAGAGAACCCATCTTTAAATTGAGTCTTGCAACCACGTCTTGTATTCCATCGTCCGCTTTTTTTATTTCCGCCTTCATAATATCTTATCCAAAAAATTGCGTCGTCTCTTTTTATGTATTCCATAAACATTTTGTGCCATGCCAATACATTTGCAGATGGCAAAATATTCTTTTCAATACAATTATTATAAAAATCCTTTACCGTTACATCTTTTCCAACAGGAAGATTCGAATTTAGTTTTTTTGTCTTTTTATAATTTTCATAATACTCTCTAATGGTCATTTTGTTATCTCCTTTTATTTCATAATTTTTACACATTTTAGTTGAATAGCTTTATGTAAAAGCGTTCAAAAAGCACAGCTTGTGATGTACTCTGATTCTTGTTTTAGACTATAACCCTTTTATAGCTTAACAATATAAAATTCAATAATTGTTTTAGTGCAGAAATGCCGATCCCGTGGTCTTTTTTACTTTTTTCTCGTTCAGCTTCGTTGGTTTCCTTAATATCAATTATTTCTCTTAACATTTTGCTGATTTCAATCAAATAATCTTTGTTTTTTAGATCAAGATTTGGTGACTCAACGGCTTCTCTCACTTCCTCAATTTTATAAAAAAGCTCTTTAGAAATACTTTCGTCCTTGTTCTTGAGTATTCTTTTTAATGCGCGGACATAAATATTTGCTGTTTTAAAGCTCCTGCCATAGTCTATAAGAAAGCTTTTGTACCTTTCATATATATCTACATATTGATTTGTTTCAGTTACAATGGCAGGCACTGTTCTTTCATCAAGCAGCATTTCAACTATCTCGGCAAGAGAAATGGCTATTTTTTCCAAAAGCACCTCAGACGGTGCAAGCTCATATGCTGAATTCAAGCCCATAACAGCTCCTATTTTGTTTGACAGCTCAGCATTTCTAAGATTTAAAGCCGTTTCAGAGAGCTTCTCGATTTTTTCCTTAAGCTTTTGCTGTTTAATTAGCGGAGTAAATTGTTCAATACTCATATTTTCATCCTTTCGTGTTCTTTCCTTTTCTATTATAGCAAATAATTTTTGATTTGTAGGCGAGTTAAGCGTTTCGAAATCAAATTTCTACTTTTTAGACAAATTTAAATTACAATTTGCCTTCAATTTTATGCACTTTGCCCAATTCCCGTCTTTCGATATTCTTTCGTTTTCTTTCTCCACAGATAAAGATACGCAAAAAATCGCAAAAATACTTTTTTTACTTAATTTTTTTCGATTTTTATCTGTATTTTTTAATTGAACAAGCACACGCCACTGTGCCGTTTATTGTGATTATATCAAGATTGGTATTTTATCTTTTATTAATTAACTCATTTAACTCATCAAGAACATAATAAGTTATTGATGCTTTTTGTCCTATAAGGATTGAATTCTTTTAGCAATTATGATAAAATATGGGTAATCTTATATAGGAGAAGTTTTATGAAAGCAAAAATTTCTATAAAAAACAGCAAAGCAGTTGGCGAGATTGACCGACGCATTTACGGCTCGTTCATTGAGCATCTTGGCAGAGCTGTATACAATGGCATATATGAGCCGACGCACGAGGCGGCTGATGATATGGGATTTAGAAGCGATGTTTTGAATCTTGTAAATCAATTGAGGGTTCCTGTTGTTCGCTATCCCGGTGGAAACTTTGTTTCCGGCTATAATTGGGAGGACGGCATAGGTGACAAGAGCAAGCGTCCTCGCAAGCTTGACTTGGCGTGGCTAACTATTGAGTCTAACGAGGTTGGAATTGATGAATTTCAAGAGTGGGCTTCTCGTGCAGGCACAGATGTTATGATGGCTGTAAACCTTGGCACAAGAGGTCCTGATGAGGCAAGATGTCTTATTGAATACTGTAACAGTAGCACGGATACATACTATGCTAATCTCCGTCGTGAAAACGGCTTTGAAAAGCCCTTTGGCATTAAGCTTTGGTGCCTTGGTAACGAAATGGATGGCGATTGGCAAATTTGTCACAAGACCGCCGAGGAATACGGCAGGGTTGCGACGGAGACGGCTAAGGTTCTAAAATGGGTTGACCCGTCTATTGAGCTTGTTGCGTGTGGTAGCTCAGATCCTAATATGCCTACCTATGGAGAGTGGGAGCGTACAGTCCTTGACCACACCTACGACTATGTTGATTATCTATCTCTCCATTGCTATTATGGAAACAAGGCAGGCTGTACCTCTGACTTTCTTGCAAGAGCTGAGGATATGGACCGATTTATAAAGAATACAGCTCGCATTTGTGATGAAATAAAGGAAAAGAAAAATAGTGACAAGGTAATAAATCTATCCTTTGATGAATGGAATATTTGGTATAGGACAAAGGACGAGGAAAAGAGTGCCGAGAGATGGCGTGTTGCTCCTCATTTGCTCGAGGAAAAATTCAATTTTGAGGATGCTCTGCTCGTTGGCTGTATGCTTATGACGCTACAAAACAACTGTGACAGAGTAAAGATTGCTTGTCTTGCACAGCTTGTCAATGTTATTGCCCCCATTATGACAGAAAATGGCGGTGGTGCTTGGAGACAAACTATCTTTTATCCATACATGTACGCATCCTTGTATGGAAATGGCAGGGTGCTTAATGCTACGGTGGAATCAAAATCGTACAAGTCAAGCGATGGGCTTGATGCTCCTTACCTTTACACCTCGGTTATTGAAAATAACGATGAGCTTGTTGTTTTCGCTGTTAACCGTTCTCTTGATGAGGATATGGAGCTTGTGCTTGATGGCTTTGAAAAATTCACTCCGTCACAGCACACCGAGCTATATTGTGATGATTTGAACGCTACTAATAGCTGTGATGAGGAGAAAATCACGCCTACTGTGTGCGATATTCAAGATGATCCTATTGTTCTGAAAAAGCACTCTTGGAACATGTTAACCTTCAAAGTGAAATAGATTAAAGGAGATTAAAGGAATATTATGAAAAGATTATTTGCAAACCACTACAAAAGAAATGTTATAGAGCTCAGTGGAGCTTGGAAATTCCTTCTTGACCCTGATGGAGTTGGAGAGAGCGAGGGCTGGCAAAACGGCTTACCCAGTGGTGAAACTGTTATTGTTCCATCAGTTTGGAATAATGAGCTTGGACACCTAAACTTCGAGGGCTGTGGCTGGTATGAAAGAAAATTCACAACCAAGGGTGGTACGCTTCTCTTTGAGTTTGAGAGCGTTATGACAGAGGCTACTGTATGGCTTGATGGTGCATTGCTTGGCAATCACTATGGTGCATTTACTCAGTTTGAATTTATTGTAAACGATATTAAGGCTGGTGAGCACACGATTATTGTCCGTGCAGATAGCACGATTTCAAAGCAATCCTTTCCGCAAAGATATACCGACTGGTTTAATTACGGTGGCATTGCAAGAGATGTATTTGCACACGAGCTTGATGGAATTTCTATCCTTCTAAATCACATTGTATACGAGCTTTCAGCCGACCTAAAATCTGCCACAGTTAGCACTGAATTAGAGCTTTACAACGCTTGTAGCTCCTCTGTCACCTCACCTGTTTCGGTTAAGGTTGGAGATAGCGTTATTTATAGCGACAGCGTAACCCTTGATGGCTATGAGAAAAGAGCTATTAAGTCCAACCCTGTTGTTTTAAACGATATTACTCTTTGGGATACTAATTCACCTAATCTATACACAGTTGTTGCCTCAACTGATACTGATGACCTTGTAGACAAGGTTGGTTTTAGAAAAATCGAGGTTAAGAATAACGATATTATCCTTAACGGAAGATCAATTGAGCTTCTTGGTGTTAATCGTCACGAGGAGCATCCTGATTGGGGCTTTGCTTTCCCCTCTAAGCTTATGAAGAAGGATCTTGATTTGATTCTCAATATGGGCTGTAACACCATTCGTGGCTCACACTACCCTAACTCTAAGATTTTTGTTGATATGCTTGATGAAAGAGGTATTCTCTTTTGGAGCGAGATTCCTATGTGGGGCTGTGGATTTAGCTGGGAGGCATTGCAGGATCCTCTTATAATCGAAAGAGGTCTTTCCTTTCACAAGGAGATGACAAGACAATATTACAACCACCCCTCAATTATCATTTGGGGTATGCATAATGAGATTGATTCCTCTAAGGATTTTACAATCGACCTAACAAAGCAATACTATGAGCACCTAAGAGCACATGGTGGTAATAGACTTATCACCCACGCATCTAATCATCCATTAAACGATGTTTGTATGGACTATAACGACATTATTTGTATCAACATATATCACGGCTGGTACAACTATGGTGGTAATGGCACGCTTGACGATTGGGATAGGTTTGTTGTTGACCTTAAAAATCGCCTTGTTGAGAAGGGCTGGTTTGGTAAGCCTGTTATTATGAGTGAGTTTGGAGCTGCTGCTCTTGCTGGCTTCCATTCTCATTTTGACACCGTTCGTTGGAGCGAGGAATATCAAAGAGATCTTATTGAGTATTGCTTAGAGCTGTTCCATAAAACTGATTATATGAGAGGTACATATATTTGGCAGTTTGCTAACATTAGAACCTCTCCATCAATGGATATTAACCGTGTTCGTTACTTCAACAACAAGGGTATTGTTGATGAATATCGCAATCCTAAGGCATCTTACTTTAAGATTAAGGAGCTTTATACTCGTTACGCAAGGGAATAATTTAAAAGCCTATCCGCTTGGATAGGCTTTTTTGTGATTAAAAATCATATTATAAAGAATTTTGTGTTTTTGTCTTGACAAACGGATATCTTAGTATTAAAATGGTTAAGGCGTTTTTAAATGCACGCTATTAATTACATACACGAAGGTTGATTATGGAAATATTATTTTGTTTATCAATTGCCCTGTTTTCAGGACTTTTGCTTTCAAGGCTTGCTAAGCTTTTAAAGCTACCCGCAGTTACTGCGTATCTTGTAGCAGGAGTTCTTATTGGCCCATTTTGCCTTGGACAATTTGGAGTTGAGGGGCTTGGCTTTACCTCTCTTGAAAATGTTGAGGCTTATTCTATTATTGCTGATGTAGCACTTGGCTTTATTGCTTTTTCTATTGGTAATGAATTTAGACTTTCAGACCTTAAAAAAATCGGCAAGCAGGCAACAATTATCGGTATATTGCAGGCTGTTATAACAACCTTAGTTGTTGATGCTGCTCTTATCGGTCTACACTTTATAATCCCTGAGAGATTCCCTCTTGAGGCTGCTATTATCCTTGGTGCTATCGCATCTGCTACTGCTCCTGCGGCAACTCTTATGGTTGTTAAGCAATACAAGGCAAAGGGTTCTGTTACAAGCACACTTCTTCCTGTTGTTGCTCTTGATGACGCAGTTGGTCTTGTTTTGTTTGCTGTTTCCTTTGGAATTGCAAAATCTCTTCTCTCAACTGATGGTGCAATCGGTGTTACAGCTATTATTCTTGAACCAGTCATTGAGGTTCTTTTCTCAATAATTGTTGGTGCTGTTATGGGTATTGTCTTTACATTTATCGAAAGATTTTTCCATTCACGCTCAAAGCGTCTTGCAGTAAGCGTAGCGTTTGTTTTCTTAACTGTTGCAATATCTATGATTAAGTTCTCTATTGGCAACATTCATATTGCATTCTCTCCACTTCTTAGCTGTATGATGCTTGGTACTGTGTTCTGCAATATTTGTGACTTCTCAGCAGAGCTTATGGACCGTCTTGACCGTTGGACTGCTCCAATATATGTGCTTTTCTTTGTAATAAGCGGTGCAGAGCTTGATCTTTCTGTATTCACAAATTATATCTTTGTTCTCATTGGCTTGGTTTACATTTGTTTCCGTTGTATTGGTAAGTATTTTGGTGCAAGATTTAGCTCTGATATTGCAAAGGCAGAGCCAACTGTTAGAAAATACCTTGGAATTACTCTATTTCCACAGGCAGGCGTTGCTCTTGGAATGGTAAATATGGTTTCAACCGAGCTTGCCCATTACAATACTGATGTTGCTAAAAATACTATTGAAATTGTTTTGAATATCATTCTATTCTCCGTGCTTGTTTACGAAATTGTTGGTCCATATCTTACAAAGCTTTCTCTTTCAAAGGCAGGAGAGATCGACCCTGAAAAGCAAACAAGTAATAGAATTAAGCACCACGACAAAACGGTTCCTACTACTAAAATATAGTAAAGGGCTTGCTTTTTCGAGCTTAAAATGGTATAATTATTACTGTGAATTTTAAAAAGAAGGATTAGGTGAATTTATGAAAGAGCTTTCTCAATTGTTTGAGCCTATTTACTCACTATTTACCGGTGACAACTGGAAAATGGTTGTTATGTGGATTATTGGTGGCGTGCTTATTTTCCTTGCTATCAAGAAGGAAATGGAGCCTACACTTCTTCTTCCAATCGGCTTTGGAGCAATCTTAATGAACTTCCCTGGCTCGGGAATCGCAGAGCCTCTTGAAACACTCTACAATGCAGGTATTGCAAACGAGCTATTCCCACTTATCTTGTTTATAGGTATTGGTGCTATGATTGACTTCGGTCCACTTCTTAGCAATCCTAAGCTTATGATTTTCGGTGCAGCGGCACAGTTTGGTATTTTCTTTACCCTTTGTATGGCTGCTATGTTCTTCCCAGACAAGGTTGCAGCGTCCATTTCGATTATCGGTGCTGCTGATGGTCCTACCTCTATTGTTGTTGCTAACACTCTTCTTGGTGGTACAGAGCATTCGGGCTACATTGGTGCTATTGCTGTTGCGGCGTACTCGTATATGGCTCTTGTTCCTATCATTCAGCCACCTATTATCAAGCTTCTTACAACTAAGAAGGAAAGACAAATCCGTATGGTTAACAGCAAAACTAAGCCTGTTTCTAAGACCACAAAGATTTTGTTCCCAATCCTTATAAGCATTACAGTTTGCTTGTTCGTTCCTTCTGCTGCTTCACTCATAGGCTTCCTTATGTTTGGTAACCTCATTCGTGAGTGTGGCGTGCTTAACTCCCTCTCGGAAACTGCACAAAAGGTTTTGGCAAATCTTATTACAATATTCCTTGGTATCACTATTGCGTTCCAAATGAGCGCTGATAAGTTCTTGAACACCTCGACACTTCTCATTCTTGGTCTTGGTCTTATCGCATTTATCTTTGATACTGCTGGTGGAGTTTTGTTTGCTAAGCTATTTAATGTTATTCTTAAATTATTTAAGAAGGACCCTATCAACCCAATGATTGGTGCAGCAGGTATCTCTGCCTTCCCAATGTCTGGTAGAATTGTTCACAAGATGGGACTTGAGGAGGATAGTCAAAACTTCCTACTAATGCACTCAATTGGCGTTAATGTTTCGGGACAGATTGCTTCTGTTATCGCAGGTGCTCTTGTTCTTGGATTCTTTATATAATAAGGAGGAGAATGAATATGGAATTTCATCCCGAGGGCTTTATTGAAAACTTAAAATATATGGGTATAGGTATGCTTGGCGTATTTATCATTGTTGGTATTATTATTGCGGCAACCTCTATCATTAGCAAATACACAAACAAAAACAAATAAGCAAAGGGCTCTTGCGATTGCAAGAGCCTTTTTTTATTCTTTTATTCGTTTTTTCTCTTATTCTCTTGAAGTTACTCCTTTAAATATGATATACTCTATATGATAATTAGCAGCTTAGAGGTAATGATATGAAAAAATCATTTTTACATTCATATAGCATAATGCCACTTGACACCTCTCATCTTGACGAGATTTGTCAGGATATTAAGGAGCAGTACGAGAGCGGTATTGCAGATTGTGCACTCTTTTGTATGACGCTTGTTCCCGAGGGAAATCCGCCATCTAACAAGGCTAAAATTCTCGGGGAAAAATTTGCTGTTTTTCAAAAAAAGCTCTCCTCTATGGGTCTTAAATGCGGAATTTTAGTTCAAGCGAGCGTTGGTCATGGCTGGGTGCTTGGTGAGCTATTCCCATATCAAACGCATATAAACTTCTGCGATGGTGTTGCGACAAGGGTTGCGTGTCCGTGTGATGAGGGCTTTAAGGAATACATTTACAATGCTATGGCTACTATTGCCTCATATCATCCCTCGTGCATTATGATTGATGATGATTTTCGCACCATATGGTACAAGGGTGAGGGCTGTGCGTGTCCTCTACACATGGAGAGATTTAACAAGGAAGCGGGCACAAGCCTTAGTCGCAAGGAGCTTTGGGATATTGTTAATGCAAGAGGTCCTCTTTACAAAAAATATACCGATATTTATATTGAAACGCAAAAGAGGTCGCTTATTGAAACGGCTAAGGTTATGCGTGCAGGAATTGATAGTGTCGACTCTACTATCCCTGCATCGTATTGCTGTTGTGGAAACAATGCAGAATTCGCCTATGAAATTGCATCAGAGCTTTGTGGCAAGGGAAACCCTATTACTGTAAGAATAAACAATGGTAACTATACTCCTGCGGGGGCAAGGCATTTTAGTCGTGTATTTCATAGAGCATCAACTCAAATTGCTAAATTAAGGGGCAAGGTTGATGTTATTCTCGCAGAAACTGATACCTGTCCTCAAAACAGATATAGCACAAGTGCATCCTCTCTGCACACCCACTTTACGGGTACTATATTAGAGGGTGCAAATGGTGCTAAGCATTGGATAACCCGTCTTATCTGCTACGAGCCTGAAAGTGGCAGTGCGTACAGAAAAATTCTTAGCGAGCATCACGGCTTTTACGAGCGTTTGGCAGAGCTTTATCCTGACATTAAATGGCGTGGTTGTAGGATTTTTACACCAAGCACTCCCGACTTTACCTATGGTAGGGTTAAAGAAGAATGGGACGGGTGGAGCTACTGTGTGCTTGAAAGACTTGGCTTGCCTATGTATTTTTCAAGTGAAAATGGCGGAGTTGTGTGTCTTGAAGGAGATGTTGACTCTCGCCTAAGCGATGAGGAAATTACCACCATACTTAGTGGTAGTGTTATTCTTGCGTCTGATACTGCTAAAAATCTTATTGAGCGTGGCTTTGGCAAATATCTTGGAATAGACACTCGTGAGTGGAAGGGGAAAATTCCTGTTGTGGAGCGTTTCCCAAATGGCAAGCTAACTAAGGTGCAGAACGGAATTAAGGAGCTTGTTCCTCTCTCTTGTGATGTTATAATAGGCTCTGAGGTATTAAATACACTTGACAATGCCTCGTACGAATACCTGTTTCCTGGTGTGACCATTTACAAAAACGAGCTTGGTGGCAGAGTTATTACCTTTGCAGGCACTCCTGTCGCTGAATTTAGAATAGATACTGCCTTTTCATTCCTTACATATTCAAGAAAGCAACAGCTTATTGATATTTTAAAGGACACGGGTGAGCTTTTAGTATATTATCCAAATGATGAAGAGGTGTATTTAAAGGCGGGAGATATGCCTGATGGTCGTGTTTTCTGTGGTGTGTTCAATATAGGTCTTGATCCTATTGAGAAATTGGAGCTTGTATGCGATTTTGAGGCAAGTGGCTTTGCCCGTCTTATGCCTGATGGTAGCGAGAGCGAGCTTTCATTTACCTGCAATAACGGAAAATATATCCTTGACACCTCAGCAAATACACTTAGCCCTGCTATTATACTTATTACTAAAAAAACAAGAGGTAGCTTATGAAATCCTGCGTGGGGAGCTATCACAACACCCTTGTCTTTGCATCGCAAAGCCCAAGATGCTTTGGTGAATATAATGGCGAGGTCGGTGGTGCTATTCCTATCACAAAAATTTTTGCTCACGCCCCTGAAATTATAAAGGACGGAGACAATTATTTTATAACGACATGTGGCTGGAATGGTTACCATGATGTTCCAAACCCTGGTGCTGTTTCTATTGCACCTCTTAAATGGAAGGATACTGATGATGAACGCTAAAAGATTACTTTTGATTATTCTTGCTCTTTTGCTCTCGCTCACCCCTGCTCTTGTAGGCTGTGAGAAGGACGAGGAGCCTATTACACACAAGGTTACGCATACTGCAACCATAGAGGTTTTAAGCTATGGTAAGATTGAGCTTGAATTATATGGTGAGGAGGCTCCTATTACTGTTGATAACTTTGAATTTCTTGCCAACAAGGGCTTTTATGACGGACTTACCTTTCATAGAATTATTGAGGGCTTTATGATGCAGGGTGGCGGATTTACCGTCTCGGGCGAGGAAGCACGAGTTAGCTCTATTAAGGGTGAATTTTCACAAAACGGCGTTGATAACAAGGTGCTTCACGAAAGAGGCGTTATCTCAATGGCTCGCACAAGCCTGCCCAACAGTGCATCAAGCCAATTCTTTATTATGCACGAAAAGGCAGAGCATCTTGACGGAGCGTATGCTGGCTTTGGCAAGGTAACAAGTGGAATGGAAATTGTTGATGCAATCTGCACACAGGCTGAGCCCATTGACTCAAATGGCTCTATTCCTGTTAGTGCAAGACCTATAATTTCCTCTATTAGAGTTGTAAGGCTTCTTGAAGCGACTCATACTGCATCAATTGTAATTGACGGCTATGGTGTTATCGAGCTTGAGCTTTACGGAAATGATGCTCCAGTAACGGTTGCCAACTTTGAAAAGCTCGCAAATGAGGGCTTTTACACAGGGCTTACCTTTCATAGAATTATCGAGGGCTTTATGATGCAGGGTGGTGCGTTTGATGTCGAGGGCAACCACAAGCAGGCTGAAACGATAAAGGGAGAATTTTGGGCTAACGGCTACAAAAATCCTCTCTGCCATTTTAGAGGCGTTATCTCAATGGCACGAGCAAGTGAAAATAATAGTGCGTCAAGTCAGTTCTTTATTATGCACGAGGAAGCCCCTCATCTAAACGGCTCGTATGCATCATTTGGCAGAGTTACAAGTGGAATGGATATAGTTGATAGGATTTGCACAGAGGCTCAGCCTACTGACTCAAATGGCTCTATTGCAGTTGGTCAAAGACCTGTGATTACCTCTGTAACAGTTACTAAGAAATAATTTAGACAAACAAAAAGTCGCTACCGAGTAGCGACTTTTTTGCTTTATTTAAGCTTTGAATAGGTCTTTGAGATGAATTTTTCCTTGGTTACTATAAATCTATCGTGCTCTCCCTCGCCTATTAACCCTGCCTCATCAGAGGCTGTGAGGGTGAAGGAGATTTTTCTGCCGTCTACCTTAGAAACGGTTGCAAGAACAGTAACGCTCATTCCAACTGGGGTTGCACTAAGGTGCTTTATATTAAGGCTTGTACCAACGCTTGATGAGTCCTCACCAAGCTCTGCCATAATGCATTTATACGCACTCTCCTCCATCAAAGCACACATTTTTGGGGTTGCGAGCACATCAAGCTCACCACTACCAATTACCCTTGCTGTATCCTGCTCTGTGACCTTGTGTGTTAATGTAAATTTTTGTCCTACCTCTATCATATTTTCACCTGCTCTTTTTAATAATAAATGACATAACGGATATGATTTGAAGCGGTATTCCCATAAGGTAAACTGGCCATAGTGGATAACCGATAACAACAAAGGTCAAAAAGACTGCTGTAAGCAGAGTCCATATAAAAATTGAATTTACAACAAGCTTAAACACATACATTTTTACCCCGTATGAGGTTAAGCGAAGAACGGCACAGGTTGTGGGCATTGCCCAAATAAAGGCGAGCCATAGATAGCTTCCACCACTTATGAGTCCCGAATATATAAAGATTATTGTTGCAAGAATCCATACAAAGGAAACGGCAAGGCTATATATACAAACTCTATATTTTAGGGACTCTTTAAGCTCGGGCTTATCCTTTTCCGAAAGGTCTGCCTCCACGCTTATTAATGTATTCATATCTATTCCGTAAAAATCGCACAGCTGATATAGAACATTTATGTCGGGCAAGGTATCACCGTGCTCCCATCTTGAAACAGCCTTATCGGAATAGTTGAGCTTTTCTGCAAGCTCTGCCTGAGTTAGTCCACTTTGCTTGCGAAAGAATGTAAGGTTCTTCGCAATAATTGGCTTTATATCTGTCATTTTTACACCTCTTTTCGACTCTCATTTTCTGAGAATTGGCATTTTTGAAGGCTTTTTGATCATATTTTTCAATAATTTCCGTTGAAAAATCTTCGATTTTTGAATGATTTATTTTTCTATATTATACACCCATACGCATATAAAATCAAGTCTTTTTTGCAGTATTTACGCACTTTTCTCACCTTTGTAGAGTGCCATTCTACTTTTTTAAGAATACGGGGGTATTAATTGTAGATTGCTTTTTTTGAAATGTCCTTTATTTTTTACCCCCTTATTGGTACAATTTTATATAGATGAGGCACCACCTGCCACAAAAACGCTTTAAAGGAGATTGCACCTTGGATAAGAGAAAGGTAATTTATTACGAGGATGAGCTAAACGACGAGTTTTCCGTCGCTCAAATCACCCCCAAAAAAATCGATGAGAATTACAAATACTTCTCTCCCTCGATTTTCAAAAGGATTACACACTTCTTTTGGTATAGAATGGTCTTTACTCCAATTGCGTTTTTCTACACCAAGATAGCTCTGCATCACAAGGTTGTTGGCAGAAGGCTTTTAAAGCCGTTTAAGAAAAAGGGGTACTTCATTTACGGAAATCACACTCAGGATATTGGCGATGCCTTTATGCCGAATATGCTGAATGTCCCTCAGGATATGTATATCATTGTTCACCCTAACAATGTGTCGATGCCGTTTCTTGGGAAAATAACTCCGTCACTTGGTGCTCTGCCCTTGCCTGACGGAATGGGAGCATACAAGAATTTCATGTCTGCTATTGAGAAGCGTATTGAGGAAAGGTGCGGAATTATAATTTATCCCGAGGCTCACATTTGGCCATTCTACACGAAGATTAGACCATTTACTGATGTGTCCTTTTCGTATCCTATTAGGCTGAAAACACCTGTGTTCTGCTTTACGAACACCTATCAAAAAAGAAAACTATCCAAAAAGCCAAGGATTGTGACCTATATTGATGGTCCATTTTATCCCGATGATACGCTTAGCCAAAAGGAACAGCGTAAGGCTTTAAGAGATATGGTATACAACACAATGTGCGAGCGTTCCAAGCTTTCAAGCATTGAATGGATTAAATACATCAAAAAGGAAAAAGCCGATGATTAACATTTTATTTTGCGGAAATGATAAGGTCTTTGACGGACTTCTCACCTGCTCTCTTTCAATTTTGAAGCGTAGCAGGCTTGATGAGCCTATAAGCTTTTATATATTCACAATGGATGTATCGCATATCAAGGATACATATGTGCCAATAAGCGATGAAATGGTCGAGTTCTTTGATACGGTTGTAAAGGGCTACAACCCCGAAAATCGTGCTATCAAGATTGATGTCACAGATTTGTATATGGAGCATTTTGATAAGTGTCCTAATGAGAGTGCATACTGCTCTCCCTACACGCTTATAAGATTGTTCGCTGACAAGGTTGACTCTCTCCCTGACAAGATACTTTATCTTGATATTGACATAATGTTCAACCGTGATATTCATCTTCTTTATGACATTGACATTGAGGATTATGAGTATGCGGCGGCAAGAGATCATTATGGAAAGTATTTAATAAATCCAAACTATGTAAATGCCGGTGTGCTCTTGTTCAACCTTAAAAGGATGAAGGAAACAGGACTTCTTGAAAAAGCACGAGAGCTTATCAAGACAAAAAAGCTTGTCTTTGCTGACCAAAGTGCGATTATTCGCTCGACAACAAAGAAAAAAATGCTTCCACAAAAGTTTAATGACCAAAAGTTCCTTCACAAGTCAACTGTTGTAAGGCATTTTTCAAAGAGGCTATTTTGGCTACCCTATCCTCACACTGATAATATAAAGCAATGGCATGTCAGCCGTGTTCACAAGGTGTTTAGATATTATCAATTCGACGATATTTTATACGAATACATTTACCTTAAGGGCAAATTCGAAAACGAGGTTTTAAATAAATGAGCAAGCAAATAATTCCTATCTTTTATGCGTGTGATGATGCTTTTGTTAAATATACAATCGTTTCTCTCAAATCAATGATTGAGAACGCATCTAAGGATTATCAATACAAAATATATGTTCTCAACACAAGCATTTCAGAGGAAATGGCAGAAAAGCTTCGTGCTCTTCAAAATGATGAGTTTGAAATCATTCTTACAAATGTAAACGAATATCTTGAAAGCGTTAAAAATGAGCTTCCTATTCGCCATTACTACTCTAATACAACCTATTATCGACTTTTCATTGCTGAGATGTTTATAGAGTATGACAAGGCTATATACATTGACAGCGATACTATCGTGCTTGGTGATATAAGCAAGCTTTATCTTACTGATATTGGCGACTCATACGCAGGCGCCTGTCACGAGCAGGCTATGGAGCAGGTTGATGTTTATGGCACATACTGTGAGAGCGTGGTTGGCGTTTCAAGACACAACTTCTTTAACGCTGGTCTTATGCTTATTAATACTGCTCAATTTAGAGAAAAGCAGGTTTTGAGAAGATTTGTTGAAATGCTCGGCGAGTACAACTTTATAGTTACTCAGGATGAGGATTATCTAAACGCTATTTGCAAGGACCACATTTTCTGGCTCGACCAAAAATGGAATACAGAGCTAACTGATGGTCTTGAATATCCATACGATTACAAAACAGCGTATATTCTCCACTATATTATGGTAAACAAGCCTTGGCATTATCACAATTGCCGTGGCGCTGATATCTTTTGGAGCTATGCTGAGAAAACCTCTGTTTGCGATATGCTAAGGGCTGAGCTTGATGCTTATACTGATGAGGAAAGAGAAAGAGATCAAAAGTCTGCTGAAAATCTCTATCAAATGGCAATTGATGAAACAAATCGCCCTGACAACTATCAAAAACAGCTTGATGCAAAAAAGCGTTCGCCCTACCGTGTAGAGCTTTTAAAGAAAATTGAGCAATATGAGCGTGAGGGACGCTTTGATGAGGATGTTGAGGATGATCCACCATCAAGAATGATTATGCCTAATGAGATTGATTATTTAAGACGCTCCTTAATGGCAAAAATCAAGACTAAAATTACTCACGCAAAGGCAAAGGTCTTTTTGAAAACCATTCTTGATAAGAAGGTTATGATTATCAAGGATATTAAGGGTATTGAGAATTGGCAAGGGCTTGAAAAGGGTGCTATTATAACCTGTAACCACTTTAACGCCTTTGATAGCTTTGCTATTCAAGAGGCATATCATGCCTCGGATATGTGGCCAAAGAGAAAGTTTTATCGTGTTATAAGAGAAGGCAATTATACCTCATTCCCTGGCTTCTTTGGTGAGCTTATGCGTCACTTCTACACCCTTCCATTGTCCTCTAATACCAAGACAATGGTTAAGTTTACTGACGCTGTAAATACTCTGCTTCAAAAGGGCAACTTTGTTTTGTTCTATCCCGAGCAGGCTATGTGGTGGAACTATCGTAAGCCCCGTCCCTTAAAGCCAGGTGGCTTTAAATTCGCAGTTAAGAATGATGTCCCTGTTCTTCCCTGCTTTATCACTATGAAGGATTCCAACATTCTTGGTGAGGAGCTTAGAAGGGCTATTACTGATTTTGATGTTGCCGAGAACTTTGTTCCTGACGGATTTTATGTTCAGGAATACACAATTCATATAGGCGAGCCTATTTATCCTAATCCAGAGCTTACACCAAAGGAAAATATGGAATATATGGCTAAGCGCAACTTTGAGGTTTGGAAGGAAATTTACGAAAAGGAATATCAAATGCCTCTTTCCTACCTATCAAACGATAATAAATAATGAAAAAACGCACTCAGTGAGTGCGTTTTTCTTATAGTATTTCCTCTATGCTTTTTATGTATGGTATGCCAATCTTATCAAAGATACGAGCGTACTCGTTTAGATGCATTGCTACTGTATAATCAGCGTGAGAGTCCGAGTTTAGAACAAAGCTCTTATCAGTTACCTTCATTATCTCGACAATAAGTGGCTCATCGGGATATGGCTTTGTACGATAGCCTCTTGTGATTGCTCCAACATTGATTTCAAAAATGGCTGGGGTTTTGGCAAGTGCGTCAATCGCCATTTTTGCTGCCCTTTTATATCTTGGGTGCTCTGTATCTATCATTGGAAGCTTTTCATTGAACTTTGTAACAAGGTCAAGGTGAGCTATAATATTACATTTGGTTTTGTTATAAACATCTGCCATAAGTGCAAAGTAGTCCTCGCAGTAGGAATAAACATCGCCACCGTAATATTTATCAACATTTTCCTTCATTTCATTAGCGTCAAGGTCAAGTGCTAAATACTCGCCATCAATCTCAATGTAGTGAACTGCGCCGATTATATAGTCGGGGTTCCAATCGGGAGCCTTTGAAAAATAATCCTGCTCAATTCCTATATAGATTTTTATTTTGTCCTTGTATTTTTCTCTTAGTGCTTTAAGAGTTTCTATATACTCGGGTATTCTTTCCTCCTTTATTGCCCAATCTGCAAAGGGCAAGGGAGAGTGTACGCTAAATCCAATTTCCTCGCATTTAGCATTAATTGCAGAGATTACCATTTCCTCAGCAGTGTTTTCTCCGTCGCAGAAGGTTGTATGAACATGATAGGATGATAGCCTCATACCATTTTCTCCTGCTTTACCTTATGATCTATTATGTGTCTTGATGCAAGCTCTCTATGAATCTCTTCAACTGAAATTCCCATTTGAACCATAAGAACCATTACATGGTATGCAAGGTCGGCAATTTCGTAAATTGTTTCCTTTTTATCGTCTGCCTTACCTGCGATAATTACCTCTGTGCATTCCTCGCCTACCTTTTTGAGTATTTTATCTATACCCTTATCAAAGAGATAGGTTGTGTATGAGCCCTCAGGACGCTCCTTCATTCTACCTACAAGAAGATCGTAAAGCCCTTGAAGTGTAAACTCGTGAAGCTCGGGGCTTTGATATACTGGCTTTGTAAAGCATGAGCTTGTTCCCGTGTGGCAGGCTGGTCCGTCCTTTTCAACAACTACGACCAAGGCGTCGTTATCGCAATCGGCAGTTATTGATACAATGTGCTGATAGTTACCACTTGTTTCGCCCTTTAACCAAAGCTCCTGTCTTGAACGGCTGTAAAAGCAGGTAAGCCCCTTCTCCATTGAGATTTTAAGGCTTTCCTTGTTCATATAAGCGACGGTTAGAACCTCCTTTGTGATTGAGTCAACCACAACGGCAGGAATTAGTCCCTTTTCATCAAATTTGAGTTCATCTATGTTTATCATTTTATAACCTCACTATTATATCGTTCCTTGAAAGCTCCCTTTTAAGGTCGGAGATTTGAACCTCGCCAAAATGGAAGATTGATGCTGCAAGTCCTGCGTCTATGTCGGGAATTGCCTTGAAAAGCTTTGTAAAATCATCAATACAGCCAGCTCCTCCTGATGCGATAACTGGTACATTTACGGCATCACAAACTGCTTTTAGCATTTCGATATCAAAGCCACCCTTGACTCCGTCTGTATCTATTGAGTTAACAACAACCTCGCCAGCACCATTGTCTACACAACGCTTTATCCAAGAGATAGCCTCCATACCTGTATTCTCTCGTCCGCCCTTGGCAAACACTCTAAAAACGCCGTCTACACGCTTGACATCGGCTGAAATTACGACACATTGGTTGCCGTATCGTTGAGCGGCAGCACTTACAAGGTCAGGGTTTCTTATTGCTCCCGAGTTTACGCTAACCTTATCTGCTCCACACTTTAAAACTCTATCAAAGTCATCAAGCGTATTTATTCCTCCACCTACTGTGAGTGGGATAAATATTGTTTTTGCGACCTCTGTTAGAATATCAGTAAAGAGGGCACGCCCCTCGGCTGATGCTGTTATATCGTAAAAAACCAATTCATCAGCACCACATTCGGAGTAGAATTTAGCAAGCTTGACCGGTGAGGAAACATCGGCAAGTCCAAGAAAATTCACTCCCTTTACAACTCGTCCATCCTTGACATCAAGGCACGGAATTATTCTTTTTGTAATCATTTCGCCACCTCGATTGCCTCGCCAAGGTCAATTGCTCCTATGTAGTATGCCTTACCAATGATTGCTCCGTAAAGATTCATCTCTCTGAGCTGTTTTACATCATCAATGGTGGACACTCCACCCGACGCAACTATATCAACTGAATATTTCTCGCTAAGCTCCTTATACATTTGAAGGTTTGTGCCACGCATCGCTCCGTCCTTTGAAATGTCGGTGCAGATGATGGTTTTTACCCCAAGGGCTTGCATTTTTTCAAAAAAGCTATCAAGGGTTATTTGGGATTTTTCTACCCAACCCTTTATTGCTATGTAGCCGTCCTTAACATCGGCGCCTACTGCGATTTTATCCTTGTAGGTCTTGACTGCGTTTTTCAAAAACTCCTCATCGTTTACGGCTGATGTGCCAAGTATTGCACGGTCAACCCCTACGCTAAAATATCTTTCGAGCGTTTCCATAGAGCGTATTCCACCGCCTATTTCTACAAAGAGGTCTGTTTCCCTTGCTACCTGTGCTACTATTTCAAGGTTTGGTGTTGTGCCGTCCTTAGCACCCTCAAGGTCAACCATGTGGATAAATTTAGCTCCTCTTGCCTCGAAATCACGGGCAATTTCAATGGGATTTTCGCTATATACAGTGAGCTGATTATAATCGCCCTTATAAAGGCGAACTGCCTTTTTTTCGAAAAGGTCTATTGCCGGGAAAATGTTCATTTTTCATCCTCCCATTCGCAAAAGGCTCTAAGTATGCTAAGTCCTATATCGCCACTCTTTTCGGGGTGGAATTGTGTTCCACTTACATTATCAAGTGCAACTGCGGCGGTAAGCTCTGCTCCGTATTCGGTAGAGGCTAAGAGGCTTTGGTCGCACTTTGTTGCATAGTAGGAATGAACAAAGTATACAAAGTCGCCCTCCTTTATGTACTTAAAGATAGGGTGCTTTTTTGTTATATGGAGCGAGTTCCAGCCAATGTGTGGAATTTTAAGCTCGCTTGGGATTACTCCCTGCATAGGAACTACGCTTCCTTTTAAAAGTCCAAGTCCCTCGTGCTCGCCATATTCATAGCTTTTTTCAAAGAGGAGCTGCATTCCAAGGCATATTCCAAAGAGCTTTTTGCCACCTCTTGCCTCGTTGATAATCACCTTATCAAGACCACTCTCTCTTAGCTTTCCTATTGCATCGGCAAAGGCGCCGACGCCTGGCAAAATTATTTTATCTGCCTTTTTTATAACTTCGGGATCTGATGTAACAACGCTATTTGCACCTATTGCTTCAAGTGAGGAGCAAAGGGAAAATAGGTTGCCCACTCCGTAATCTATTACGGCTATCATTTTGTCAAATTACTCCTTTTGTTGAGGGAATTTCATTTGAAAATCTTTGGTCAATCTCACTTGCCTTAGAAAGTGCTCTTGCTACTGACTTAAACGCACCCTCTATTATGTGGTGAGAGTTTACTCCTGCAAGCTGTCTTATGTGGAGAGTGATTTTTGCCTCTCTTACAAATGCCATAAAGAACTCCTGACAAAGCTCGGTATCAAAATCGCCAACCTTGTATGCGGGAATATCAAGTGCGTAGCCAAGGTATGCTCTGCCTGAAATGTCTACTGCACTCAAAATAAGAGCCTCATCCATTGGAAGAGCGATGTCGCCATAGCGTACAATTCCACGCTTTTCGCCTATTGCCTCGTCGAATGCCTTACCAAGGCAAATAGCAACATCCTCGACGGTGTGGTGGTAATCCACATTGGTATCGCCCTCGCACTTAACGCTAAGGTCGTAGCGAGCGTGCTTTGCAAAAAGGGTTAGCATGTGATCAAGAAAGCCACAGCCTGTGTCTATGCTTGACGCTCCTGTGCCATCAAGGCAAAGGGAAAGCTCTATTTTTGTTTCGCCTGTCTTACGGCTAATTTCAGCCTTTCTCATTTTAATATCTCCTTTATTGCACAAATTAGTGCATCCATTTGTTCCTTTGTTCCAATGGTTATACGGTTAAAGTCCTTTATTCTTTCGCTTGTGAAGTGGCGAATAAGTATTCCTCTTTCCTTTAATTTAAGGTAGAGCGTTTCGCCCGATATTTTATCGCTCTTAGCAAATACGAAATTTGCCATTGACGGTAAAACCTCAAAGCCAAGGGCTTTTAGCTGAGCTGTTGTGTACTCTCTTGCCTCGATAATTCTTTGGCAATTGTCCATATAATACTTGCTATCTCTTATAGCCATTACTCCTGCCATTTGTGTCATTCTATTGACATTATAGGGGTTGGTTGAATACTTGATTGTATTCATATCGTTTATAAGAGCCTCGCAGGCTATTCCAAAGCCAAGGCGTGAGCCTGCCAAGGAATAGGACTTAGAAAAGGTCCTTGTAACTATTAAGTTATCGTATTTTTTAGTTAGACCAATTGCACTCTTACCACCAAAATCAATATACGCCTCATCGATAATTACGACATTGTTGGGGTTTGAGCTTACTATTTTTTCAATCTCGCTAAGCTCTAAAAACATTCCTGTTGGGGCGTTAGGGTTAGCGATTACTATGTTTTTGTTTATTCCTATGTAATCATTTACATCTATGGAAAAGTCCTCTTTTAGTGGGATTTTCTCATATGGAATACCATTTATCTCTGCAAACACAGGATAAAAGCCATAGGTGATGTCAGGAAAAACGATGGGGTGCTCCTTATCGCAAAATGCCATAAAGGCAAAGTTTAAAATTTCATCGCTTCCATTTGTTGCCAAGACCTCGCCTACGCTTACTCCATAGTGCTGTGCAAGTGTGGCGTGTAGTTCTCTGCACTCGGGATCCGAATAAAGCTGAAGCCTGCCAGCCTCCACGCATACTGCCTCACTAACGCCCTTTGATGGCTGATAGGGGGATTCATTGGTGTTTAGCTTTATATATTTCATATCCTTTGGCTGTTCGCCCGGTGTATATGGTACAAGTGAGGAATATTTACTGCTGAAAAATCTACTCATTTTTTAGTCCTCGAAACGAATTTCTGCACTTCTTGCGTGTGCGTCAAGTCCTTCCTTTTTGGCAAAGTATGATACCTTATCGGCTACACTTGAAAGTGCGTCCCTTGTATAGTAGGTGAACTGTGATTTCTTTACAAAATCATCTACGCTAAGTGGTGAGGAAAATCTCGCCGTTCCACTTGTTGGAAGGGTATGGTTTGGTCCTGCGAGATAATCGCCCAATGCCTCAGGGCAATTCTTGCCCATAAAGATAGAGCCTGCGTGCTTTATCTTATCAAGGTAGTCAAAGGGGTTGTCCACGCATATTTCAAGATGCTCAGGTGCGATTTCGTTTGCTATATCAATAGCGAGCATAAGATTGTTTTCTGCAACTATTATCTTTCCGTTATTATCAATTGATGCTCTTGCTATTTCTTTTCTTGGAAGAAGTGGAATTTGTCTTTCAAGCTCATCGCTTACGCTTTTTGCAAGCTCATAGCTATCGGTTACCAAAACTGCACTTGCCATCTTATCGTGCTCTGCCTGAGAAAGAAGGTCTGCGGCTACGAATTTAGGGTTACAGGTTGAATCTGCTACTACAAGAATTTCCGATGGGCCTGCAATCATATCGATTGAAACCTTACCGAATACCTGCTTCTTTGCCTCTGCAACAAATGCATTGCCAGGTCCTACAATCTTATCAACCTTAGGAATGCTTTGTGTTCCGTATGCAAGGGCGGCAACCGCTTGTGCTCCACCTACCTTGAATATTCTATCAACTCCTGCTATTTTTGCTGCCGCAAGGATAACGGGATTTACCTTACCATCCTTCATTGGTGGGGTTACCATTACTATCTCGGAGCATCCAGCTATTTTTGCGGGAATTGAGTCCATAAGCACGGTTGAGGGGTATGCAGCGGTGCCACCTGGAACATAAAGTCCTACCTTTTCGATAGGTGTTACCTTTTGTCCCGTTACAACTCCGTCCCTCTCGCTTATAACAAAGCTATTTCTTACCTGTCTTTTATGGAACTGACGAATGTTCTCGGCTGCCTCTTTGATTATTTCGATAAATTTGCTATCTACCGTGGCAAATGCCTCGTCAATTTCTTCCTTTGTTACTTCAAGGCTGGTTAGAGCAACCTTATCGAATTTCTCACAATACTCAAAAAGAGCCTTATCCTTATTCTTTATTACATTTGCGATAATGTCAGAAACTATCTGCTCTACGCCTGAGGCGATATTATCTCTTGCAAAGATTTCATCATTTGAAACCTCGCCATATTTATAAATCTTAATCATCGAATTTCACCTGTGCCTTCATTCCCTCGACAATTTCCTCTATTTCCCTTGTCTTGAACTTAAAGCTTGCCTTATTTGCAATTAAGCGTGCACTTATTGGAACTATTGTTTCTACAACATCGAGGTCGTTTTCTTTAAGAGTTGTGCCTGTTTCTACAATATCTACTATTACATCGGAAAGTCCAAGAATTGGTGCTATCTCGATTGAGCCATTGAGCTTTATAATGTCGATATCACGGCATTTTGACGCATAGTAGCTCTTTGCGATATTTACAAACTTTGTCGCTACTCTAAGGGTTTTTTGATTGTCATCGTAAAAATCCCTTTTACCTGCAACTGCCATACGACATTTACCGATATTAAGGTCAAGAAGCTCATAAACCTCAGGGGAGTATTCAAGAAGGATATCCTTGCCTGCAACTCCTATGTCGGCTGCACCTCTTTCTACATATATTGATACATCAGAGGGCTTTACCCAAAAATAACGAACGCCCTTTTCTGCATTTTCAAATATAAGCTTTCTATTGTTTTCCTTTATTGATGGGCACTCATAGCCTGCACGCTCAAACATTGCGTAAACCTTTTCGCCAAGGCGTCCCTTTGGAAGAGCTATATTGATCATTTATTAGCACCTCCTCTTAGGTCTATTACCTTCTTATATCTAAGCTTAGCAGGGATTGCTCTTTGAGCACTTACGCTCTTACCCTGTGCAATAAGCTCATTTTTTGTCTTGATTACCTCGGTGGTGCTATCATCGTAAAGCAAAAGCACATCTACATCGTACATTGCAGGGGTGGTATTGAGTGCTTCAAGCAGGTCAAGGTAAAGGGCAAAGCCAATAGCCTCGCTCCTTCTGCCCATTCTACGCATAAGCATTCCGTACTCTCCACCAGACAAAATATCCTCAGGAATACCCTCTAAAAAGCCCTTAAAGACTATTCCATTATAGTAATTCATATCGTTTACAACTGAGAAATCTATTCTTATTTTATCTGCAAGCTCTGTTTTTGAAAGCAGTGAGCAAAGCTCCTTCAATTGCTCGTATGCAATCTTAGCTCCCTCACTTTTGCAAAGAGGTAGGATGCTATCTAAAACCTCGCCCATTTTTCCATAGGTGCTAATTAGTGAAAGGATTGCACTTGAAAGCTCATCGCTTACTCCATTTTTCTTGCAGAGGGATAGTGCCTCGTGACTATTCTTCTCGGCAATAAGTCTAATTATTTCCTTTTTGAAGCTATCGTTATCGCTCGCCTCGTCAAGAATTGCTGATAAAATACCCATATGTGAAATATCAAGGGCAAAGCTATCGCTTATTTGAGCAAGGCTCTTTGTAGCGAGATATACGACCTCAAATCTATCGTAGGTATCAATATCACCTATACATTCAAGTCCTGTTTGCATAATCTCCTTGAATTGGTGAGTTGAGCCTGATACACGATATACATTCTCGTTGTAGCATACCTTTTGCTTACAGCCACCCTCATCGGTGGTGTTCTTTATTATTGAAAGAGTAACATCGGGCTTTAAGGCAAGAAAGCGACCATCTGTATCATTAAATGCGATTACTCTATCGCTTACAAGAAAGTCCTTGTTTTGAACATAAAGCTCGTATTCCTCGAATTTGCTCATTTTAAAGGATTGGTATCCGTATTGCTTATAAAGCTCACGAAGGGCAAATATTGCTCTCTCCTCGTTTTTTAAAATAGCCTCGTTCATTTTAATCTTCCTTCTTTTTAAGTCGTGATAAAGCAAGCTCATATCCACCATCGCCATATTCAAGACATTTGCTAACACGGCTAATGGTTGCAGTGCTCATTCCCGTTTCCTTGCTAATTACGGCATAGTTCTCGCCGTTTTTGAGCATTTGGGCTGCCTTTAATCTTTGTGCTATGTCAAGTATTTCTCTTACTGTGCAGACATCCTCAAAGAAGCTATAGCACTCCTCTACTGTTTCAAGAGAAAGTATTGCTTCAAAAAGTGTGTCCACCTCTTTTGTGTGTAATTTTTTCATTTTCATCCTCACTTTAACGCTTTATCGCTTTACCACTTTAATTGGCTAAATTATACTACTATAATTATCATTTGTCAAGGGGTTTTTGAAATTTTTTATATATTATAAATTAGTCGTCGATTTTTGGTTGCTCATCATCGGCTGAAATTGACTCCCCTTCAAGCTCGGTATTAGCTTTTTTCTTTTTTATCAGTGCTCTTTTTATGAAAAACGGAATGAGCAAAATCGCTATTAATATCACTAAGCCAAGCAGAAATGCAAGCTCAAAATCAATGCTTTCTATATTCACTCCAAAAATAACAAGAGCTCCTATGCCTATCACTAAGCATACCGCCGAGAGAATAAGCTCCAAAAGGGCGTCACTTAAGCCCTCTTTTAGTTTTTTCTTTGTTTTATCCTTCATTTTGTCGCATCTTAAAAACGGGCAAAATCCGCTCTTACAAGCGGATTTTTGCTTTATCTCTTACGCCTCTGCGATTACCTCAACCTCTACCAAAACGCCCTTTGGAAGGTCCTTTACTGCTACGCATGAGCGAGCAGGCTTTGAGGTAAAGTATTTGCCGTATATCTCATTGAATGCAGAAAAATCTGCTATATTTGCAAGAAAGCAGGTTGTCTTAATTGCCTTGTCGTAGCCCGAGCCTGCCTCCTCTAAAACTGCGCCAAGGTTCTTCATAACCTGCTCAGTTTGTCCTACTATGTCAGTAGCCTCTACATTTCCTGTTTCGGGATTTATTGCAATTTGTCCAGAGGTATATACTATTCCTGCGTGAACCACAGCCTGTGAGTATGGTCCTATTGCTGAGGGTGCTTTATTTGTTGAAATTTTAGTTGCCATTTTAGTTTCCTTTCTTAACAAAGCTTAAAGCCAAATTCTGTAAGAGCCTTTTCTATTTCTTGAATGTGCTCAAAGTTTCTTGTTTCAAGAACGATACGAAGGTAACAGCCGTTTACATTAGAGCCCTCGTTTGCTCTTTCGTGGTGAACGGAGATTACATTTCCACCAAGGTCGGCAATTATTCTTGATACATTTTTGAGCTGACCAGGCTTGTCAACAAGCTCTATCATAAGCTGACAGGTTCTTCCTGACATCAAAAGTCCACGCTTTATTACTCTTGAAAGAATGGTTACATCGATATTTCCACCTGAGAGCAAGCAAACTGTCTTTTTGCCCTCAAGGTCAAGCTTGCCAAACATTGCAGCGGCAACTGCAACTGCTCCTGCTCCCTCGGTAACGAGCTTATGTTGTTCCATAAGAGCGAGAATTGCAGCGGAGATTTCATCATCGCTTACTGTTACGATTTGGTCAACATACTTTGAGCAAAGCTCATATGTAAGGTCGCCAGGCTTTTTAACTGCAATACCGTCGGCAATTGTTGATACGCTATCAAGCTCGGTAATTTGCTTGTCGGTAACAGATTTAAGCATAGAGGGTGCACCAGATGCCTGAACGCCATATACCTTTACCTTTGGATTAAGGGTTTTTATGGTATAAGCAACGCCAGAGATAAGTCCACCTCCACCGATTGGCACAATTATTGCGTCAAGGTCGGGGAGCTGCTCAATAACCTCAAGGGCGATTGTTCCCTGTCCTGCGATAACATCCTCATCGTTAAATGGATGAATGAAGGTATAGCCACACTCATCTCTTAAAGAAAGAGCCTTCTTGTATGCGTCATCGTATACGCCCTCAACAAGGCATACCTCTGCACCATAGCTCTTGGTTGCCTCAATCTTGGAGATTGGTGCTCCGTCGGGGAGACAAATTACTGCCTTTATTCCGTTCTTTTGAGCCGAAAGAGCGACGCCCTGTGCGTGATTTCCCGCTGAGCATGCGATAACTCCTCTTGCCTTTTCCTCGGCACTTAGGCGTGACATTTTATAGTAAGAGCCTCTCACCTTAAATGAGCCTGTGATTTGAAGGTTTTCTGTTTTTAGGTAAAGCTCTATGCCCTTTTTAAGCTTTGGGGCATAGATGATGTCTGTTTTCCTTACAACATCCTTTAGTGCATAGCTTGCACGATATACATTATCAATAGTAAGCATTATTTTGCCTCTTTTCAAATAGTTTTTTTGTTTACATCAAGCTTTCGATAAATTGCTCGGCACATCTTGCACTACGGCTTCCTCGTCTTAGTGCGAATGCCTCTGCCTTAACATCAAGCTCGCTCTGCTCCATTTTAATTCCGTTTCTTTGAGCGAGTGCGTGGACAATTTCAAGATAAAGCCTTCTATCGGGCTTTTGGAAAAGCACGATAAGTCCAAAGCGCTCAGAGAGCGAGAGATTTTCTTGAAGTGTATCGTTTCTGTGAACATCATCTCCTACACGATCCCCAAAGGTTTCCTTGATGATGTGTCTACGATTTGAGGTTGCGTAGATAACTGCGTTTTGTGCCTTTGCTGACGCTGAGCCCTCAAGGGCTGCTTTAAGCATACTGAAATTGTCATCGTTTTGGTTGAAGGAAAGGTCATCTATAAAGATGATGAATTTAAGCGGATTTTCGCTTATCTTTCCCATAACATAGGGTAGGTAGCAAAGCTGATCCTTACGAAGCTCAACAAGTCTAATTCCCTTGTCAAAGAATTGGTTTGCGACTGCCTTTACTGTTGAGGATTTTCCTGTTCCTGCATCTCCACAAAGAAGGGTGTTTGCAGCAGGGCGTCCCTCAATGAATGCCTCGGTATTTGCTACTACTCTTTGTCTTTCCTGCTCATAGCCAACGAACTTTGTTATTTCAGTTTTATCGGCACTTATAATAGGCTCTATCTCCTTGTCGTCCGAAAGGCGGAACATACAATATGAGGAGAAAATGCCATAGCCGTATCTTTCGATACCACTTATTCTCTTTTCATAGCGTCTTACAAGGTCTATTTTACTTGATGTGAAGGGTGACACATACTCAACGCCCATATCGCAAGAAAAGTCCTCGGGGGTAAGAGCGCACAGCTCCTCAAATACCCTAAGCTCATTTCTTACTGCGTCCCTTATGCTTTTTGAAATTGGAAGCTTATGCGCACGAGCCTTTATATATACATTTTCATCCTCGAATACGAGGCGACAAGCAAGGTCGGTAAGTGAGCCACCATGCTCGTATATCTCTGCTGCGAATGACGCATATGCCCTTATTTTTCTATCCTTCTCTGTTGCTCTGCAATATTCCTCGAGGCTCTTAAAGAGTGGCTTTTCAAGCACGCCCTTAAAGATGCTGGACATACAGAGGCGAAGGTATAAATCGTTTATCTTAGACATATTAAATGCACTCTATTATCTTATCTGTAATTTCCTTTGTTCCAAGTGAGGGTGCTCCGTGTGAAAGGTCTGCTGTACGATAGCCTGCCTCAAGCACCTTATCGACTGCTGATACGATTGCATCGCTTTCCCTTGAAAGGTTAAAGGAGTAAAGGAGCATCATAGCACCCGAAAGGATTGTTGCTATTGGATTTGCCTTGTTTTGACCTGCGATATCGGGAGCTGAGCCGTGAATTGGCTCGTAAAGTCCTCTTGTTGTTTCGTTAAGTGATGCTGATGGGAGCATTCCTATTGAGCCTGTTATTTGTGATGCCTCATCGGAGAGAATATCTCCAAACATATTTGAGGTTACTATAACATCAAATTGAGCAGGATTGCGAACGAGCTGCATTGCGGCGTTATCAACAAGCATATCTGCACACTCTACCTCGGGATACTCGCTTGCCATCTCGTGAACGATTTTTCTCCAAAGGCGAGAGCTTTCAAGAACATTTGCCTTATCTATGCTAATGAGCTTGCCTCTACGCTTTTTCGCTGTTTCATATGCTACCCTTGCAATTCTCTCTATTTCCATACGGGAGTAGCACTCTGTGTCGTATGCCTCCTCACCGTATTTGCCCTCTCTCATTCCACGCTCGCCAAAGTAGATACCACCTGTGAGCTCACGAACGATCATAATATCAAAGCCGTTTTCTACTATATCGGCTCTTAGTGGGCACTCATCCTTCAAAGCGGGATAAAGCTTTGCTGGGCGTAGGTTGGTGAAAAGTCCCATTGCCTCACGGATTCCAAGAAGAGCCTTCTCTGGACGCATATTGCCAGGGAGGGTGTCCCATTTTGGTCCACCTACTGCTCCAAGAAGCACGCTATCTGCTTCAAGACAGCCCTTTACTGTTTCCTCGGGAAGTGGAATGCCGTGCTTATCGATTGCACAGCCACCTATGTCGTATGGTGTGAAGGTGAAGGTGTGTCCAAATTTTTCTCCGATAGCCTCTAAAACTCTTACTGCACTATCAACAATCTCGGGACCAATTCCGTCACCCTTTAAAAGTGCTATATTCAAATTCATTTTTTGTTCCTCTTACTTTATATCGCCACGGCGAATTGACTCAATAAGTCCGCCGTTGGTGATGATTTTTTGAATAAATTCTGGGAATGGCTGTGTTTTATAGCTATTTCCACTTGTTTTATCGTAGATAATTCCGTTATCAAGGTCTGCCTCTACCTCGTGTCCGTCCTCGATTGCCTCGGCAGCCTCGGGACATTCTACAATGGCAAGACCTATATTTATTGCGTTACGATAGAAAATTCTTGCAAAGGTTTTTGCGATAACGAGTGAAATTCCGCTTGCCTTAATTGCGATTGGTGCGTGCTCTCTTGATGAGCCACAGCCAAAGTTAAAGCCTGCGACCATAATATCACCCTTATTTACCTTCTTTACAAAATCCTTATCGATATCCTCCATACAGTGAGATGCAAGCTCGCTATGGTCACTTGTATTAAGGTATCTTGCAGGAATTATTACATCTGTGTCGACATTGTCGCCGTATTTGATTACTTTTCCGCTAAATTTCATAGTAGCCTTACCTCCTTATATGTTATTTGGATCTGCGATTTTTCCTGCGATTGCACTTGCTGCGGCAACTGCGGGAGATGCAAGGTAAACCTCGCTTGTTACATCGCCCATTCTTCCAACGAAGTTACGGTTTGTTGTAGCAACTGCTCTTTCGCCTGCTGCCAAAATACCCATATATCCACCAAGGCAAGGTCCACAGGTTGGAGTTGAAACAACACAACCTGCCTCAATAAATATCTTGACAAGTCCGTTTTCTACTGCTTTTAAGTAAATGTCCTGTGTTGCAGGAATTATGATAGCACGAACATTTTTTGCTACCCTTCTTCCTTTAAGGATCATTGCAGCCTCCTCGATGTCCTTATACTGACCATTTGTGCAAGAGCCGATAACAACCTGATCGATTTTTATATCGCCAATTTCATCAAAGGTTTTTGTGTTTTCGGGAAGGTGTGGGAATGCTACGGTTGACTTGATTTCGCTGAGGTTAATCTCGTAAACCTCATCATATTTTGCATCTGCATCTGCCTTGTAGGCTACGATTTCTCTATCAGAGCGTTCCTTTATGTAGGCAATTGTCTGCTCATCAACCTCAAATATTCCGTTCTTTGCTCCTGCCTCAATTGCCATATTACAAATTGTAAGACGGTCATAAATTGTGAGCTCAGAGCAACCCTCGCCAACGAACTCCATTGACTTATAAAGAGCTCCGTCAACGCCGATTTTTCCAATTATGTGAAGGATTACATCCTTACCTGATACATATTTGTTGAGCTTACCTGTAAGCACGAACTTAATAGCAGATGGAACCTTGAACCAAGCCTTGCCTGTTGCCATTCCACAAGCCATATCAGTTGAGCCAACTCCTGTTGAGAATGCACCCAATGCACCATAGGTGCAGGTGTGTGAGTCTGCTCCGATTACAACATCGCCAGATACTACAAGTCCCTTTTCGGGAAGGAGAGCGTGCTCAATACCCATTCTTCCAACATCGTAGAAGTGAGTAACGCTCTTTGCCTCGCAGAAGTCACGGCACATCTTACACTGTACTGCTGCCTTTATATCCTTGTTGGGGGCAAAATGGTCCATAACCATTGTTACCTTTTCCCTATCGTAAACCTCGTTAACCCCAATCTTGTTAAACTCCTTAATAGCAACGGGAGAGGTGATATCGTTTCCCAAAACTCTATCAAGGCTTACCAAAATAAGCTGTCCTGCCTCTACGCTGTCAAGTCCTGCGTGAGCGGCGAGGATTTTTTGTGTCATTGTCATTGACATAATATATCTTCCTTTCGTATGATAAATTTTTACAATCCAAAATGCACCATAAGGAATGATGCGCTTTGGGTTGCCCACCACCATAAATGGTGATGGGAATTTTTGGTAATTAAGGTTGTCTGCGAGGAGCAACAACAAATT
>JAZNYH010000087.1:0-2479 GCA_045594305.1 Eubacteriales bacterium
ACCCACGGCTGTAATCTCCAATTCGGAGGCGACGACCAGTGGTCAAATATGCTTGGCGGCACCGAGCTGATAAGAAGAAAGCTTGGCAAGGACGCTCACGCTATGACCATTACTCTGCTGCTCAACAGCGAGGGCAAGAAGATGGGTAAGACCGCGTCGGGCGCGGTATGGCTCGATCCGAACAAGACCAGCCCCTACGATTTCTACCAGTATTGGAGAAACGTCGGCGACGCTGACGTGCTTAAATGCATCAGAATGTTGACCTTCCTGCCCCTTGAACAGATCAACGAAATGGATTCTTGGGAGGGCAGTCAGCTCAATACCGCCAAGGAGATCCTCGCATACGAGCTTACAAAGCTGGTTCACGGCGAGGAGGAAGCCGAAAAGGCTCAATCTCAGGCAAAGGCGCTCTTTGGTCAGGGTGGCGGCGCGGACGCTCCCACGGTCGAGCTTTCCGAGGAAGATTTCATCTTCGACGGCAAGACCGACATTCTCACAATGCTCGTAAAGAGCGGTCTTGTTAAGTCTAAGAGCGAGGCTCGTCAGGCAGTACAGCAGGGCGGTGTCTCCGTCGACGGCGAAAAGATCGCCGACATCAAGACATTCTACTCCAAAGAGGACCTCGCCGAGGGCAAGCTCCTCAGACGCGGTAAGAAGTCTTATATGAAAGTTGTTTTTAAGTAATGTGGTTTGCGGGGGAAAGAAAACTTTTTGAAAAAAGTTTTCTTTCCCCCACACCCCCATTCTTTCAAAAACTTTCCTTAAATAAGAAGTAAAAGGCTGGCTATCTTATTTCCAATCTTATATTTAGATTGAAATGTTCCACCTACACTATCAGTTGTTCCAATTTGCCCAATGTTTCTATCGATAGGGGAAAAATCATCTGTCAAATAATTTATCCCTCACACTAATACAATTCCTTGTAATGTGTGAGGGTTTTAACTGAAATTTATTTGGTGATTTTAGTAATGTTATAATCTGCACTGTCGTTCATAATGTTAGTAGTTATGCAGTTTTCAACTCCGACCAAATCAGTTTGATACGTAAAGTCAAAATCGTTTGGAGAGGCAGTTCCCCATTTGATGCTTCCGTCAGGGTATTTGATTATATTACTTGCCTCAATAGATACATATAAAGTATTGCTAACAGATGTTTCGTTGTAATGTCCTTTAAGTAAAAAAGAATATACAAATGAATATTTATTATAAGGGGTGTCTTTGCAGACCGAATCTTGTCTTATTAATTTGATAGTGGATAAATATTCTTGGGTAGCGCCGAAGGAAGTGATTGAATCTATATGACCTCTCCAATAGGAGTTTGGATAGTAAACTCCGTCACCTAGGAAGTCTTGTGTTCCAATAGCTGACGCTATTTTAGCAGTAACATAGTCATCAAGCTCTTCTCTTAAAAAAGTAAGATCTACACCTTGCACAGTTGAAATATATTCAGGCATATCAGAAAGAACAAACGAGTATTGGCTTGAAATCAAACTGTACCCGGCACATTTTCCTGAATAATTTAATTCGGCGGTCACAGTTACAGTATCTCCGTTTGCATAGGTTTCTTTATCAAAGCTATACTCCACGTATTTTTGTGCGTCTAATGAACAGCCTTGATTATTGATAACAACCACGCAATAGGGAGAAATTCTATCTGCAATAAATTCAATGCCATTGAATGCATCTAACTCTTTGTTTGCATCTTTATCCAAAGCTGCCCCCTCGGTTTTGTGACAAACAGAGCAAGTTTTGGGTGCTTCAAATGTCGCGTCAACCCAAGTGTGTCCAAGCGCTTCACCTTCGGTGACCTTACAGGTGTTACAGGTCTTTGGTGCGGTACAGGTTGCGTCCGCCCAAGTATGTCCAAGTGCTTCACCTTCGGTTGCCTTACATGCTGAGCAGGTATTGGGCGCAGTGCAGGTTGCATCAAGCCAAGTATGAGCAACTATCGCAATTTCCTCAGTTTCGGTCTCTCCACACTCGCAGGTCCTTGTCTTAACGCCGGTCGCAGTACAAGTGGGCTCTATGGTTACAATCCACTCACCAAAGCTGTGTTCGTGGAAAAGATCACAAGAAGCAAATGTTCCGACCACAAATATAGCCACAAGCATAACCATTAGCATTTTCCTCAAATTTTTCATGTTTTACGTCTCCTGAATTATTTTTCTATTTGTCTCGCCCAAAGCGTAACAAATTGTAACATAAACATTGTAACATTTTGTTACAATAAAGTCAAGAGGTTTTTAAAAAATTCTTAAAAATCTTTGGTAATTACATTATGGGGAAACAATATGGAGAACAAAGAAGGGCTTATAGGATTAAAAATAATCAGAAAGCAGAAGAAATATAGTCAACTTAAAGTTGCTATGGATCTTTCCATTAGCCGCGAGGCTCTTTCTCATTACGAAAACGGTAAACGCAGTCCCGATCTCCAAATGCTTCGTATTTTATCCGAATATTTTAACGTTTCTATTGATTTT
>JAZNYH010000088.1:0-3892 GCA_045594305.1 Eubacteriales bacterium
TGTCTTCCTAAGACCGCTTGGCCTCCGACTTTAGCGTCTTTCGGGGTTATTTCTTGTTGTTAGAAGTGGCTGTGGATCTGCCTCATATGGTCCAAAAAGCTCCTTGGAGCGTGCCATTTGCACTCCGTGATTATACATAGTTCCACCCTCTGCAACCATAAGGTAGTAGTAGCCGTCCCTTTTGTAAATGTGGGGTGCCTCGGTTGCTCCTACGGGTGTTCCCTTGAATATAAGGCGTGGGCTTCCTATGAGGGATTTTTTCTCGGGGGAGTATTCCTGCATTAGTATTCCCGAAAAGTCGTTTTTCTCCATTCGGTGATCCCAACGCATATTGACAAGCCACTTTCTGCCGTCCTCAGCGTGGTAGAGCGAGGGGTCAAAGCCACTTGAATTTAGATACACAGGCTCGCTCCATTCACCATAGAGGTCGGTGGTGGTAACGAGATAGTTATGGGTATCCTTGAAAATTCCGTGGAAATTTTTAACATTTGTGTATATGAGATAGAAAACGCCGTCACAGTAGCTAAGGCAGGGCGCCCATACTCCACCTGAGTTTGGATTGCCTCTCATATCAAGCTGTGACACACGGCGAAGCGGTGAGGGTAGCTCCTCCCAATTCACAAGGTCCCTTGAATGGTAAAGCTGAACGCCTGGGAACCATTGAAAGGTTGAGGTTGCAAGGTAGTAATCCTCGCCTACTCTTAATATTGACGGATCGGGGTGAAAGCCCGCAAGTATTGGATTTTGTGCTTTTAGCATAGTATCTCCTTTATAAGCAGGTTGAACCAAATTTGGAGCAACCAAGTACCATATATTTTTATAGCTCTATTACTGAATCAAGACACAGGGTGAGGGCATATTTGTTTGCATCGCCACCCCAAGAGCGTTTGTCGTATTTATCTACATTTGCAAGCGTATCGGCAGTATAGAAAAGCATACCGAGGCACGCTCCTCTAAGCTCTGCAACCGAGGCAAGAGCCGAGCATTCCATATCGACCACCTCACAGCCCTCGCTTTTACGGTAGGCAATTTTGTCCTTGGTTTCACGATAAAAGCCGTCGGTTGTCCAGGTTATAACCTCTTTTGCACACAGGCTGTGGCTATTTAACGCCCTTTTTATTGCGTCACGGGCGTTTTTGCTCACCTCTATAAAGCGTGACGGGGGTGCGTAGTGATATGATGCCCCCTCATCTCTTAGTGCCTTGTAGGGGATTAGAAATACGCCCTCATCAATGTCGCAAAGTGCTCCACACGAGCCTGCACTAATGATTTTTCTTGCTCCATAGGCTATGAGCCAATCAAGGAGCATTGCTGACGCTGATGCACCAACAGGGGCTTGGCAAAGGCAAATTCTCTCTCCCTTGTACTCTATTTCGTACACAGGGAAGGGCTTTGTCGCACTTTCAAACTCGCCAAGGTATTTGCCGTTATGCTCTCTTGCGTACTCATATATGTAGTCGCCAAGGAAGGCAAAAACGCATCTTTCGGGCAGATGAATCGGCAGAGCGTCGTGATCAGGTGATAGCACGGCATCTCTATCAGTATCAAATTCAAGTATTGGAATGTCGTTTTTTATAATCACATAATCACTCTCCTTCCTTTTTCACAATATCATAAAACCTGAAAAAAGTCAATCCTTTTTGGGTACAAGTATTGAAATTTGCAATGTTATATTGTAAAATAAAGATATACTTTTTGCGAGGTGTGCCATGAGAGAATTTATTTTGGGAACTGACTGGGGAGAGGATTGCGACGATGCCGTCGCTGTAAGACTTCTTTGCCGTGCGTCCTTGGCTAAGGAAATTAAGCTTATTGGAATTGGTATAAATACGCATACGGAGTATAGCGCTCCATCGCTTTATGCCTTTTTGGAGAATGAAAATTACATTGTGCCTATTGGTGTTGACAAGAGCTGTCCTAAGACCGATTGGCAGAACCGATATCAGCCTCGACTTGCCGAAAAAACCGACAAGCGTGATAGCGATTTTGAGGACGCTGTGCGTACATATCGCCGTCTTATTGCAGGCGCTACGGGTAAGGTTGAGATTTTAGAGATTGGCTTTTTGCAGGTGCTTGCAGGTGCTATTGCGAGTGCTCCCGATGATATTTCACCTAAGAGTGGTATGGAGCTTTTTGCCGAAAAGGTTGAGAGGGTTTGGTGCATGGGCGGAAAATGGACTGCCGATGGCGAGCGTGAGTTTAACCTCTCGTACACACCGTTTGCGTGCTCCTCTGCTAACTATGTATGCGACAATTGTCCTGTGCCTATTACCTTCCTTGGTTGGGAGGTTGGCGCTCTTCTTTATACTGGCGACACGCTCAAAAAGGACGACATTCTGCATCAAATAATCGTTGATTGGGGCAGTGAGCACGGGCGTGAGAGCTGGGATCCTATGCTCTGCCTGTTGGCTATTATCGGTGATAATGACAAGGCAGGCTACGACACTGTGCAGGGCAAGGCTTGGATTGATCCTAACAATGGTTCCAACTATTTCAAGCGTGGCGAGGGCAATCACGAGTTCGTTGTGAAAAAGCACCCCGATGACTACTACAAAAACGAGATAAACAAGCGAATTGAATAGCTTGACTCCTGAACGAAAGGCATAATCCTCTATTTGCATAAAAAAAGCACCTCAAAGGCTGGTTCTCATAAGGAAGTTATAATTCATTTTGCAGGGACTGGCGTCCTCGACGGTCCGTAATGGCATAATTGCTTCGCAGAAAACAAATAATTAACGCCGACAGTTTTCAAAATCTGTCGGCGTTCGTTTATTTCTGCTTTAATGATTTAATAAAATGACTTTCACTACCATTCCACAAACACAGAATGCATTTTCCGTTTTCAAAAATATGTTTACAATTTTCATATCCGTAAATCATATGTGCGCAATTTGGACAGAGTGATTTCATTTTTGATTTTTCGAGAACGTACTCGCTTCCACATTCGTCGCATATTCCAATTGAGTGATCATTCATAAAAAACTCCTTTTATCGCCAGTTTCGCCTTTGTATTGCAAAGGCATAGGACAAAGCCCATACCCATACAACACTAAATATATTATATCATAGATTGGCAGAGAGAGCAATAGTTATATTCCGACTTCGTCGGAGTGATATTATCGCTTACGCAATAGTGATATTGAAGCCTTATGGCTTCAGTGATATTTTATTCGCCTCCAAAACTAGCGCAGCGAATATCACTCGGCGTATACCGAATATCGCTGCGAAGCAATACCACTCGCCGCAGGCGAATAAAACTGCCCAACTTCCTTATGAGAAGTTGGGCAAACGAGGTGCTTTTTGTTTAAGCAAAGCCCATATTATACTCTACCCTTGCAATTTCTATGTCAAATTCCGACGGGGGTGTCTCAAATTCCGTCCTTGGAATCACCACAATATATCCATATGCTTCCCCACTCGTTCCAATTCCCGGCTCAGGCTCTTCGAGGGAATAGCCAGGGTTACCGTTGTCATCTACGGAAACATCGATACACCGATTAAGATAATCCGAAATTAGCGTATAGCCGTTTTCTGTTTTAGTTATATCTCGAAAGCCCAAGAATGTTTGTTGCCAATATTTCTGTGGCTCGGAATTAGAGATAACAAACACATAGCAGGTCTGATAAAGTGCCTCTTTTATAGGGAATGTATAATTTCGATCAGGTGTGGCTTCAAGCTCGCTTAGCTTTGCTGATAGCTCATCGTTATTCTCAACCATATAAACGCTCGAGCTTTTGCCCGATGCCAAAGGAAATTTTATTGTATAATAATAATTTACCTCTGCCTCGTTTGTTATAAGATTAACGCTCTCTTCCTCGCTCGATGAGCTACTCGATGAGCTTGTCGGTGCTTCCTCTTTTTCACACGATACAATAAATGTAAAGCAAAGAAG
>JAZNYH010000089.1:0-4726 GCA_045594305.1 Eubacteriales bacterium
AGAGGTGTCACCTAACAACCCCTATTTTAAATCGGTTGATGGTAGCATATTTACCAAGGACGGGGAGAAAATCGTGTATGCCAAAAATTCAAATGAGGGCTATACAATTCCCGAAGGCATAAAGGAAATATGCGAAAATGCATTTTGGGGAGTTAAAGGAACACTCTATATACCCGCAAGCGTAACAAAAATAGAGGGATACAACCCATTTGATGTGGGCATTACAACCTTTAGAACACCCAAGTGCTCGTATTTTGAGGAGTATGCAAAAGAGAGTCTTTTCTTTAAAAGATTAGAGCTCACCGTGGACGGAGAGGTTGTTGAAATTTGTGAGCCGCCACGCATTGCTACCTCGGATGACGATTTCCCTTTCTGAAAAGAGATAGGGTTTTAGCATATTGTATAAATAGGAGGAGAAAAATATGAGTAGTACAATATTTGGTGGAAAAATTCTTTTAGAACCGGTGGAGGAGGAAAAGCACGAGGATGTTTATGGCGTTGAGGGATATCCCCTAAGAAAGCCAACTGTTTATCTTGAAGGTGTGGTTGAGGAATATTATCCACAAACGATGTTTAGCTGGGCAGATGACTCGGTTGTGGTTGTAAGAGAAAACCGTGTTATTACATATACAAGAAGCTCCTTTACAGAGCTTCTTGCTAAGGATGAAAAGGGCAATATTGTTTGGATGGATGGAAGAAACGCACCATATTCAAGCTGTTGGGACGGCGAATATTTAAATGACGATCGTCCCGGTGAGGAATTTACAATACAGACCTATGACCTTAGCACAATGAAGAAGCAAAGCTTTAAGGCTGTGCCCCAAAAAGAAGAGGATATGGACAACGATGACATTCGCAGAGTATCTGAATACATAGAAACCAAAGAGGTTGAAGAAAGGTTTGTTATAGAAAACGGCGTGCTTACAAAATGCAACGCACGCGAGGACCATATAGTTATTCCTGATGGCGTAACAGACATATATGCGTTTGCATTCTACGATAGAAAGAACACAAAAAGCATCACACTTCCTAAAACACTTGATACGCTTAGTACGCTTGATTGGGAAACCACATTTAGATATTGCACATCACTTGAAAATGTTTACGTTGATAAGGACAATCCAAAATATTACAGCATAAACGGTAGCTTAATTGACAGAAGCACTAAAACACTTGTGTGGGCAAGCAGTAATTTTGAAATACCTGATGATGGCTCTATTGAAAGAATTGGAAAATCAGCATTTTATGGTCGTGGCATAACTAACATTAAAATACCAAGCTCGGTAGTCGCCATTGAAAGCAGCGCATTTAAAAATTGTGAATCGCTTGTCAGCATTGATATTCCATCAAGCGTCCTCGAAATTGGAGCTAATGCATTTTCCGACTGTAAGAGCTTAAAAAATATAGTAATTCCGGAATTAATAAAGACTATAAAGGATAGTTGCTTTTCCGGTTGTTACTCTCTTGAAAGCGTTACCTTACCAAGCTCACTTACAGAAATTGATTATTGTGCATTTAGTGGCTGTAAGAGCCTTAAAAGCGTTGAATTTCCATCATCTGTTACTAAAATAGGGACTTATTCCTTTAATAGATGTAGTGGCTTGACAGAAATAAAGCTACCTGCCTCAGTAACAGCGATTGGTGATGACGCGTTTAGGAACTGTGAAAATCTTGTGTCAATTGAGCTACCACAGGGAATAAGAGAGCTTGGCAATTCTGCATTTAGCGGCTGTGAATCCTTGACTGACATTAAAATCCCTTCGACAGTATTGGAAATCGGCTCATGGTGCTTTTCTAATTGTAAAGGTCTTACTAAATTAGATATACCAAATAGCGTGGTTGAAATTGGTGAACGCGCATTTGGTTGGTGCGAATCGCTGACAAGCTTAAAGCTATCAAGCTCCCTTTTTAAAATACCTAACGATATGTGCTTATGCTGTAAAAAGCTTGATAATGTAGTTATACCAAGCTCGGTTTACAAGATTGAGAGAGGTGCGTTTTCTGCATGCTCCTCACTTGAAAACATTGAAATACCCGATACGGTAAAGATTATAGACGATTCCGCCTTTAATGGCTGTAAGTTTACAAGTAATGGTGAGGAAGAACCATCCGATTGCCCATGGGGCACAGGCACACTATTTTAAAAATAGACAGCTTTTTATGTCATAGACAATTTAGGTGCCTTGCATTAACGTGTTTAAATAGCGAAAGGATAGAGCTTTTGGCTCTATCCTTTTTGCTTTATTTTTTGTAGCCCCAAACGATTTCTGCTTCGCAGTCTCCAAACCACTCGTCAGCCCAACCATTCGGTTTGCTTTCCACTTCGCAATAAATTGTCGTCAGTGGATCACATTTGCGATGCTCGCTTTCCTTTTGAGTTAAGTCTTCCATTTTACTCTCTTATGTATATGGTTAAATACCTTGAAAAGTCGGGCAGAAGAATTAACTTTGCAAGAAATGTACACGAAACCTTTACTGTTGATATTTTGGTGGATGACATAGCTTGTCCTTACGGATATAGCGATGGTAAAGAAGAAATAGAGGGCAAGGTTATTATGTTTGATAATTTCCTTTGTCTTAAAAACGGTGAAGTGCTTGGCACAGTTAGTCCTGAGGTTATTATGAAACTGGAGAATTACGAGTAATTTTCTATCTTTCGCCTGTCGAGTGTAAACGAAGCCGCCCCTTCTGTCAAGGGGGAAAAATTATTGCACAAAAAAGATAATGAAAAAATATTAACGCAATAATTTTGTCCTGTTTTCCGTTGACATCCGTGACGGCTCCGTTTATGGTTCACTCTCGTCGAAAGACAGAAAAATGAATAAAGAAAGGAGGAAACTCAGTGAAAACAGCTGTTGTATATGCTCGTTATTCCAGTGAGAGCCAGACAGAGCAATCAATTGAAGGGCAATTAAGAGTCTGTAATGATTACGCAAAGCGTAATGACATAGTTATTGTTGAAAAATATATCGACAGAGCTATGACAGGCACTAATGATAATAGGGTTGCCTTTCAACAAATGATGAAGGACTGTCAAAAAAGCACTTGGGACTACATAATTGTATATAAGCTTGACCGTTTTGCAAGAAATAAGTACGATGCAGTAGTAAACAAGAAAAAATTAAGAGATAAAGGCATTAAGCTTTTGTCAGCAATGGAGAATCTAAACGATACCCCGGAGGGAAGACTAATGGAGGGCGTTTTAGAGGATTTCAATCAATATTTCTCGGAGGAACTTGCCCAAAAAGTAAAAAGAGGACTCAGAGAAAGCTGGCTTAAGGGTTATGCCGCAGGAGGTAAACCATTGTTTGGATATGACATAGTAGATAAACGCAATGTGATAAATGAGTATGAGGCAAACATAGTAATAGAGGCCTTTACTAAATATGCACAGGGCTATATGGTACCAACAATCGAAAAGGAATTTAAATTAAAGGGCTACAAAAGAAAGAATGGCAAGGACATCACCGATAAGCAGCTTTACTTTATGCTTCATAACAGAAGATATACAGGTAAGGTTGAGCACGATGGAGAGATATATGAAAATATTTACCCACGAATTATTGATGATGACTTATGGGAAGCAGTTAATGCTATCTATAATAGCAATAAATTTGTACCAAGTCCTAAAAAGGAAAAGTATGATTTTATTCTTACCGGCAAGCTAATTTGTGGCGATTGCAAAAACTATATGCGAGGCGAAAGCGGAACATCAAGAACTAAAGAAATTCATTATTACTATACCTGCTCCCACAGAAGACGCAAAAAGGCAAAATGCAATTCCAAGCCGGTTAAGAAAATTCAGCTTGAGGACATTGTAATAAACCATACTTGTGACTTGTTTGGAACAGAGGAAAATTTACACAAGGTAGCAACGAATATTCACAAGGTTCATGTAGAGCAAACAAAGAATAACGTAGCATTAAAATCCCTTGAAAAGCAAAGAGCAGAGGTGAAAAGAGCTTGCGACAATATTATGAAAGCAATAGAAATGGGAGTAGTTACTGAAATGACTGCATCCAGACTAAAGGAGCTTGAAGCACAACTGCTTGAATACGATTTCTTAATTGAAAAGGAAAAGCAGAAAACCTATGCTTTTATATCAGTTGAGGATATTGAAAATTATCTTAGAAGGGACATATTTAATAACCGAGAGGATATGAGGGTAAGAAAATTGATAATCAATACCTTCATTCGTGAAATAGTATTATTCGAGGATAGAATAGTGATAACATACAATTTCAAAAACAATACAGATACAGGCAGACATACACCCGAAACAGTAGAGAAAATGCTAAACGAGGTTGACTCTGCCTATACCACCGAAATTGGTTCGTCTATATCACTCTACTCGGAGCCAAAAAGAAAAGACCATCGCTCGATGGTCTTTTCTTTTTGCCTTCTTGTTGTGGCAAGTCCTGTGTCGAACGTAGTGAGAAAGCTGCACCGAGCAAAGCGAGGCGTCCGTTAGGTGTGAGAGCCCAGCCACAACAAGAACCCTGCGTGCTCGAACCAATCTTTCTTCGAAAGATACGGTTCCACCTTCGGTGCCACTCTAGTCGCATAGTCGCTTAGCCTCGCAATTACAAATTGCTCTTAAAGCTCCTTGCTTTGTAGAGAGAACTTCGGCGAAAACAATACTTAATTGATTACAGGCTTTGAGGAAAAACACAAGACAATGGAATTTGCTCTTGGAGTATATACATCATTTGATGGTAATTACGGT
>JAZNYH010000090.1:0-13798 GCA_045594305.1 Eubacteriales bacterium
AAAATCCTTATATTCTTGCTCTGTTTGTTTTTATGAATGAATTGATGCTTACGCATCATGAATTGGCTTCGCCATGATTTCTCGCTTCGCTCCATGAATTGAATTGCAACCAATGTGCCGTAAGGCACAATTCATGCCGCAGGCAATTCACGAAAGCACGGCTTTCAATTCACGCAACCGAGAGGTTGCAATTCGCTATTTTGTTGACAGCTCAAGAGTGGGGAAGTCCCTAAATTCAACCACGCTATCGCCGTTTATGCCGTCGCTTTCGAAAACAACAATCTCGTTTTCGCCCTCTTTGAGGATTGAGGCGGGAACATAGAGGCTCCTTTGAGGACCTATTTCCCAATATCTGCCGAGGTTGAAGCCGTTTATCGTTACGAAGCCCTTTTTGAAGCTATCGAGATAGAGGAAGGTGTCACACGGTGGGGTATCAAGCGTGAGCGTGCCTCTATAAAAGCGAGATGGCTCGGTGGGGGCTGTGTCGTAATTTAGCTTATCGAGGTTATCCATAGGTAGAGTGTAAACATCCCAATTGAAGTGGATTCTGCCACCGAGAAGAACTCTGCCTGCAATACCCTTCTTACGCATCATCTTAGGGCCGAAGTTGGCTCTGCCCATATTCTCAACAAGAATGGTGAGAATGTCGCCACCCTTGGCGGTGATATTTACAATTTGGCTATCATCATTTACATAAAGCACGCCTTGGAGTGTGCGATTTATGTAGATTTGTGCTCTATCTCCAAGACCGTCAATATACAAGCCGACATTATCGTAGTCACGATTTAGGCGGGTTGTGTAGGCTATATAGCCGTAGCCCTGAGAGTAGTGCTCCATACACCTTGGAACATTTGAAAAATGCTTTTCTCCGAGGTTGTCGAGGTTGTCAAACAGGCTCGCCTGCTCGGTAAGAGCTACCTTGCCGTACGCTTTCTTTGGTCGATTTTCGGGCACAGGGGGTGGTGTTTTGCCCGTATGCTTGGCAATAACCTCACGCAAAGCCATATATTTTGGGGTTATATCGCCACACTCGGTAAGAGGTGCGTCGTAGTCGTAGCTTGTGACATCGGGCTTGAATTTCTCGTAGTGGTTTGCTCCACTTGTAAAGCCAAAGTTGGTGCCACCGATAAGCATATACATATTAAGGCTACCACGAGTTAGCATATCATCGACAACCTTGGCGTAGTCCTCGGCGCTTGTGGTGTGGTGATGGTCGTCACCCCACGCATCGAACCAGCCGTTCCACATTTCCATACACATTTTGGGGACATCGGGGAACAAGCGGTCGTGAGCTGTAAAGCTTTGCTCAACACGAGAGCCAAAGTTGAGGGTTGGCAGGCATCTATCAATCGTTCCGTCACGAAGGTCAGCCTCGCCCGTTCCGTCAGAGGTAAAGAGCGGAACATCTATTCCGTGCTTGCGATAAATGTCGTAGAGGGCGTTTAGGTAGACCTTGTCGTCACCATAGTAGCCGTACTCGTTTTCGCATTGGAGCATAATTATATTTCCGCCATTGGTGGCAAGAAGTGGTCGAATTTGGTCGAATACTGCACACAGGTATCTCTCAAATCTATCCATATAGGTTGCATTTTGGCAACGGATTTCCATATCGTCGAGCGTTTGGAGCCACCAAGGAAGACCACCGAACTCCCACTCGGAGCAAATGTATGGACCTGGGCGAACTATTGCCAAAAGCCCCTCGTCCTTGGCGATGCTGATAAACTCGGCAATATCGAGATTGCCCGAGAAGTCGAATTCGCCCATTTTCTTTTCGTGCATATTCCACGCACAGTAGGTTTCAACGCAGTTGAGTCCCATAGCCTTCATTTTCTTGAAAATGTCACGCCATGTGTCCTTCATGTTCCTAAAATAGTGAACTGCGCCCGAGATGAGCTTGATAGGCTCGCCATCGAGCACAAATTGATTTCCAACAATTTTAAATTCCATAATATCTCTCCTTTTGCCGTTTTTTGGCATATCTTAATTATACTACAAGGCGTGCTTATTTGCAATAGAAAAGCGAATAAAGCTTTATGCAAAAAAGTGTTGACACGGCGTTGGCGATATGATATACTTAGAATATATAAACAAAATTAGCAGGGGTATGCCTGCAAGGGAGATTTATAATGAAAAAGAGCTTAATTTTTGTGCTACTTGTTGCACTAATTATGTGCGTGCTTGTTGTTTCAGCAAGTGCGAAAACCGTTTATCTTGAAGAAATCCCAGAGGAGCTAAAAATACCAAATGACACAGCAACACACTTTGTAGTGCTTGAGGATGAGGCGTATTTTACAGGCTCGGGAAGCACAATTAATGGTCTTAACACCGACAAGATTACCGAGGATATGACAAGCGCAGGCATTGATACCTCAAAGCTTGGCACAGAGTATCTTACAAAGCTTATTATTCCATCAACCTTTGGTGGAAGCACAGTAACAGCTGTTGGCTTTAACGGAGCTTTTAAGGAAAACACTTATTTCTGGGGCAAGGTTGGCTATATTAGAATGCCTGGCACGGTAGCTACTGTTACTGATATGAATCAGGCGACAGAACAGCTAAGATACTTTGACTTTGGAGAGAATAGCCAAGTAACCGAAATTCCTTTTTGCTTTATGTCCAGTTCTACCGAGATTATGCTCATTGAGAATTTTCCGAGAAATCTTACCACAATAGGAGAACAGGCGTTTAACTGTTGCTACGGAGCGTTTAGAGGAGAGCTTTATTTGAATGCTAAAACGATTAATGTTTCCGCATTTAACAACTCGCTTTCCTTTGTAACAAAGCTTATCTTAGGTCCAAATACACAAAATATAGGAAGACAATCGCTTTGCGTACGCCTCTCGGAAGTACCTGATCAATGTGAGCCTGCAGATCATGCGGTCTCAATTACCGAGATTGTTTTTGAGTGTGATGTTTCAGCCGTTACCTTCGCAAATCAGGGCAACGATACAGGCTCGTTCTACTTTACAGGAAACACTCGCTCACCTTACTCAAAGCTTGAAAAAATCGTGCTTGCTCACCCAAATAACGAAAAAGCATACTTTGAGGGAGCTATCTTCAATGACTTTACCGCTGATGGAGTAACAATTCTCTTTAACGATAGCGATGGTCTTGATGACTATGTTACAGTATACCATAGCTTTGACACACCAAAGGGCATTTCCTACACAAGCCTACTCCAAGAGGGAGTTAAGACAACTGAGTGCTCAAAATGTGGAGCTACAACCGAGGACAAGGTAAACCCTGTGTTCGAGTTCCTTGGCTATTCATACAAGCTAAGCTCAACAAATGGTGGTCTTGCGTGTGGCTACAAGGTAGACAAGGACGCCCTTGAACAGTACATTTCGCTAAGTGGCAAGGAAATCGAGTTTGGACTTGTTATGTTTAACCCAAATAGCGACGGTGCAAGAAACAGCGAGGTCGTGTTTAAAAATGGCTCGCTTGCGTTCACCGAAAAAGCCTTGCAGATTAAGATTGAGGACATTAAGTATTCGATTATCAATATTTTAGTAAACGGATTTTCCGATGAGAGTGCCGATGTTGAGCTTGTAATTGCGTTCTATGTAAACGAGATTACCACCGATGGTGACACCACAACCTACAACACAACCTTTGCTCAGGGCACTACAAGAAAGGACGGAGCAAGCGTTGTTAAGGGCTCGTTCCAAAAGCAGGATATAACCTTGGCAACTATAAGCTACAATTCCGTCACACAATAACAAAAACAAAAAAGAGCAAGTCAAGGCTTGCTCTTTTTATTATGCTTTTTAGGTTATACTCTTGACGCCACAGTGCCGTTTTTCAGGCTTCGCTTCTGTGCTATTCTCACAAAAAATAAGCCTGTTATTGTAAAGGAGATGCTCCTTCAACATCGAAAAATGCACCACATTTTTTGAAAATTTTTTAATTTTTCAAAAATTGACCTTCAGCACCCTTGAAAATTAGTCAGTTACATCAAAGCGAGGTCTTGATTTGTACTCGCCTCTTGTAAAGTCTGGGATTTGCTGAGGCATACCGCCCTCGGCGATTGATTTTTCGCTAAGTGGAGTAATAACCATCCACGCAGCGGCATCGTAAACATCTATTGGCATTGGCTTGCCCTCAACAAGACGGCGAGCAAAATCGGTAAGCTCAAAGAAGTCCATTCCGCCGTGACCAGCGTCGATTTGCTCCTTTGTGATTGTACGCCAAAACTCGGGGAGATACTCCTTGTATTTCTCTGCGTTAGAGAGGTTATACTTTGCGTAATCGTATGGATCCCAATACTCGTTTTCGCCCTCTAAGAATACAGAGTTATACGCCTGCTCGTAAATGCCATTAGTTCCGTGAACGATAAACTCACGGCTATATGAGCGAGGCAAGCAGGTGTCAAGACGGAGAAGAATTTGCTCTCCGTTTTCACAGGTGATAATTGTGTTTACAATGTCGCCCTGTGCAAATTTTGCATCTATAAGCTCAGGGTTTACATATTCGCCCTTTGCCTGTCTTTTAGCCACATAGTCGCTCATACCAAACGCACCCGATGCCATAGAAACGAGAGAAACCATTTTGTTTCCTCTGTTTATGCCGAGGATTTTTGCGATAGGTCCAAGCTCGTGTGTTGGGTAATTCTCGCAGTTACGGTGGAGATAGTTTTCAAGACGGTAGTGTCTGTTCTCCTTGCCCTCAACAACCTCTTTTCTAAGGTCGTGAGCGTATGAGCCAGAGGCGTAAACAATTCTTCCAAGCACGCCTGCCTTAGCAAGGTTTGTAGCCAAAAGCTCGTCCTTGTTATAACAGCAGTTTTCGAGGAACATAAAGGGAACTCTTGTCCTCTCCCACGCCTCAACAAGGTCAAAGCAGGATTGAACATCGTAAGCACCACCCACCTCAAGGGCAATAGCCTTGCCAGCGTTCATGGCGTCAATAGCGATAGGAATGTGAAGCTCCCAGTTGCAGGAGATTAGCACAGCCTCAACCTCAGGGTTAGAGAGCACCTCGTGATAGTCGGTTGTTCCAAGTGGCTCATAGCCGAGCTTTTCCTTAACCTGACGCTTTCCGTCCTCAACACGGTCCTCGTATTTGTCGCAAACAACTACAAACTCGTACATATCAGTAAGTAGCATAGTATCCATAAGACCATAGCCACGACAGCCATGACCGATAACTCCAATTTTTACCTTTCTCATAAAAGCTCCTTAATTAAAATCTTAGGCGTTTCGCCTCAACAAAATATTAACATAAACGCCAAAAAAAATCAACACCTATTTAACACAATTTTTAAACTACTTGACATTTTTATAATATAGTGGTAAAATGTATAATGAAAAAATATTCACTAAGCCAAGCTTGGCTGATGCTCATATACAAAAAGAGTAGACAAGGAGAAAAAATGAAAAAGCTAATCAGTATAATTGCCTTAATGCTTTGCGTGCTTATGCTTGCCTCGTGCGAGATAAACATTGCATCACAGCTTGAATCTATATCAAATCAAATTTACGACATTGCAGCAGGTGCAGGCGGAGATTACTTGAAGGAAACGACCTCGCTTCCCGAAAGCTCCTCATCCTCGTCCTCATCAACCTCAACGGCAAAGCCTGAGGATAATCCCGAGCCAGAGCCTGAGCCAGAGCCCGAGGTGCCAACACGCACAGCCCCCACCGTTGACCAAATGATGGGTATTAATATAAATGTAGACATAAAAAGCTCAGGTAACCCCTTGGCAGTAAACAACCCATTTGCGACAGCAAGGGTAAGCGTTAAGGACCTTGGCACAGGCGTTAACACCGCAGGCGTTAAGTATCTTTCAAACGCAGGCTCATACTGTGACACCCGTACAATGCTCGGTCTTGACTTTGCTCTTGATAGCCTTGTTGAGGGTACAGATGATAGCACACATCAGCAGAGAATTATAGCGTCGGCAGAGCTTATCTCCGACTACTACACTACATATTCAGCAAGCGACGGAGCGTACATTCGCTACATCGAGGCAGGAAAGCACCCTGACCTTTATGTTGGAACTGATGATTATTCGTATTTTCTAAATTTCGCCTACGACGGAAATCGTGGCTTTGAGAGTGGTCTTGGAATTGTAAATACCGAAAATGGCAGGGGAGCTAAGCTTGTTGTTGGCCCTCTTTCAACGCCAAATGCGATGTTTATGTTCAACACCCTTCACTCATTGTCAGAAATCCGTGATGGTGAGACACCCTTAAAGGCAGTTGGAGCAGTTGCAACCGATGCGTTTATTCCATCAAGCGTAACTCCCGAGAGCCAATATCTTGATTCAAACAATCAGCTCGTTCAAATGGTTAAGATGAGGGACACCTCATATAGCCACATTCAAATATTTGTTTCTAACTTTGGCTATAACACCAAGGATAGCGAAAGCGAGTATTATGTAAGCGAGCAAAGGCAGGCTGACTACCTCATTCGCTCCTATTTGCTCTTTGCAGGGCTTGGCATTGACAATGCAACAATTTGTCAATACAAGGATGCGACAGGTAGCGAGTATGACGGCTTTGGAACTCTTGGTAGCACCGAAATTCCTAAGCTTTCGCAGTATTACCTCTATGCATTTAGCAAAATCCTCGAGGGCTACACCTTTGTTGATAGCGTAGAAAACGAAAAGGACGCTCTTATCTATTGCTTTGAGCACGAGGACGGAAGCGTTATTTACGCAGTATGGAACGGCGTTAACGATGGAAGCGTTATAAGCGATGTTAAAATCCTCACAGATAGAAGTGCAACCATTATCACTCTACCTGATGAGTATTCAAGCGGTAACGAAGTAAGACAGCGTGCTGACGAGGACGGCTTTATCACCGTAAATGCGAGCGAAACTCCTATTTTTGTAAGAGTTTCACCCCCAGAGGTTGAGCCAGAGCCACCTGTTAGAGTTATCCCAACCGTTAACCAGCTAATGGGCGTGTTCCTTAACTTCGACCTACCATCAAACAAGACAAATACACTTGCAACAAACAATCCATTTGGTGCTATGACCATTGGTGGTACACATAACACAACCTCAAATAAGATAGAGATTGCAAGTGGAAGAATTACAATTGCAAAGGGCTTCTATGGAATAGAGCCAACTATAAAAATGGGCGTTGATTTGTCAAAGGCTGTGGCTACAAATCCCGAAAATCTCACGGGCGTGTGGACATATTTACAGCTCGCAGGCATCACCAAGGATACCCAAGCGACCTATGGTAACACCCTTACCGCAGGAGCATATCGCTTGGAGATAGGTAGCAAGCCCGATACTACTATGAACGCCTCTGATTACGCACTTCTTATAAGCCTTGCATACGACGGAAATCGTGGCGAGATTGCAGGCACAGGCGTTATGAGCACAGCATATTCCTCACAGACAAAGCTATTTACAGGTAGCTTCTCAGCTCCTAACTCAACATATATGAAGGACCTTCTTGAAGGTATTAGCTATCACCGTGAAAGAGAGGTTATATTGGCACTCCGTGGCATTAATACCCTCGCATTCGCACCATCAAGCATGTCCCCTGAGAGCTTCTATCTTGCAGAGGATAGCGAGCTACTTAAAATGGTTGCCCTAAGAGATACAAGCTACAAGTATATTGAAATTAATGTTTCTGGCTTCGGCTACAACACAAGGGACACTGAAAGCGACTATTATGTAACCGAGCAGGTACAGGCTAACTATCTCGTTCGCTCATACCTCATCTTTGCAGGAATGGGCATTGACCGTGCTACAATTTGTCAATACAAGGACGAGGCGGGCAGTGAGTATGACGGCTTTGGAACTCTTAACGAGGACGGAACAGAGAAGCTCTCACAATACTACCTCGCAATAATGAGCAAAACCCTTAACGGCTACACCTTCTCAAAGACAATCGAAAACGAGTACGGTGCGTACATTTACGAGTTCAAGAACCAAAATGGCGACACAGTATACGCCGTTTGGAGCGACGGAGCTACAATTACAGGCGTAGAAATTGAGGTTGGCGATGCCGAGGTGGGCATAGTTTCCCTTACAAACGCATACTCGTACGACCAGCAATCAGCAACAAAGGACGGCACTAAGGTAACAGTAGACGCTACTGAGACACCTGTTTTCGTAAAGGTTCCAGCTCCTGCTGTAACACCCGAGGAATAAGGAGATAAATTATGGCAAAGGAAAAAAAGAGCGGTAATATAATCACCAAGCTAATAGCAAGCGTTTTGTGTCTTGTAATCGTGGTGGCGCTTATCGCAATTATCGTGTTCTCCGTAGGAGAAAACATTGTATTCTTTAAGTTTTATAGAAACGCAGACAAGGAATTTAAAATCCCTGGTCTATGGACAGGAAGCGTGCCACAGGGCTTTGAATACCTTGAAGACACAAAAACCTTCCTTTATACAGGCTATCAAAAGGATAAGGTAAGCGCAACGGTTGTTTACATTATGCCTGAAAATGGCGAGGGCGAGGCAAGAGAGATAAAGCTCCTAAATGATGACGGCACTCCCTATACAGGTCACGCAGGCGGTATCACAGTTAATGGCGATACAACCTTTATCGCAACCAGTGGCGGGCTTGACATCTTTAATACCACCGATATTCTTGATGGCGATGCAGTTGCAAAGCAGTCAGGTAAGATTGAGGTTGATTTTGATGTTGCCTTCTGCGAGGTGCACGACGGCAAGCTCTATGTTGGTAACTTCTATCGTGCAGTTGACTACGAAACACCCGAAAGCCACCATATGGAGACACCCTGTGGTGATAAAAACACAGCAGTAATCTATGAGTACACCCTAAGAACAGATAACGAATTGCCCGCAAGGAGCGTTCCTGACAAGGTTTACTCAATAAGAGATGCAGTTCAAGGTCTTACCTTTGATGAAAAGGGCAGAATGATTCTTTCCACCTCGTGGGGACTTTCAAAATCTCACCTTTATATCTATAATGTGCCAAGCTATGTTGTTGATGACGGCTTTACAGTAAATGGAATAAAGGTTGACCTTTGCTACCTCGACACAAACTCACTTGCACAGGATATAGTTGCTCCACCAATGGCAGAGGAGCTTGTATACCTTGACGGCAAGGTTTACATTATGAACGAGGCTGCGTCAATGAAGTATATCTTTGGTAAGCTAACAGGTGCGTCCTGGTGCTACGCTTACGAGCTTGACTAATAGTCAATTCAACTAAAATCCGTCCTTGACGGTAAAACTGCAAAATAGTTAAAATCTAAAATCCGTCACCTTTTGTGGCGGATTTTGCTTTTGTTAGGCAGGACTACTTGAAAAATCGCCTCTGCCGTATAAGGCACACAGGCACTCGGTGCTCGGGCGTCTATTTTTTGCCCCAAACAGAAACGGCTGTTCGTAGGAGAGAGCAATTGCTAAAATGCTTCTTTTTATTTTAATTAAATTAATTAAAGGGCTTTACTTTTGACAAATAGTGTGCTAAAATGATATATGTAAAAAATTGGGCTTACGGGAGCTTTTCCTCGATGCCCGTGAATAAAAAGGAGTGAGAAAATGGCAAAAATCCTATTGGCAAACGAACCATCTGTGGCATTTATTTGCTTCTTCGGTGTGGCAGTTGTATTCGCAGGCTTGGTAATCCTAATTGGACTTATCAATCTTATGAACTATATCTGCGATAAGTTTTTTAACAACAAGACCGAGAGCAAGGCTGAGGCACCAGCACCAGCACCGGTAGTAGCAGGTGGAGAAATTCCAAACAGAGGCGAGCTTGTCGCAGCAGTTTGCGCAGCAATCGCAGAGCAAGAGGGAACTGATATTTCAGCTATCCGTGTTGTTTCATTCAAAAGATTATAATTAAAAAGAGGTACATAAAATGAAAGCTTACAAGGTAACAGTAAACGGAAATGTTTACGAAATCACAATCGAGGTAGTTGATAAGGCAGATATTAAGGCGACAGCACCAGCACCAGCTCCTGCATCAGCACCAGCACCAGCACCAGTATCAGCGCCAGCAGGTGGTCAAAGCGTTAGCGCTCCAATGCCTGGCACAATTCTCAAGGTTAATGTTTCAAACGGACAGGCTGTAAAGAAGGGCGATGTTTTGTTCATTCTTGAGGCTATGAAGATGGAAAACGAAATTATGGCTCCATGTGATGGAACAGTTGCAGGCGTTAGCGTTTCAGCAGGCGCAACTGTTGAAACTGGCACAGCTCTTTGCTCTCTTTCATAACGACGGAGGCAATCAATGGACGGAATCATAGAATTTTTGAAGCAGACGGGTGTCTATGGCTTCTTCGGCACGGGTGGCTGGAAGAACCTTATTATGATAGGCATCGCTTGTGTGCTTTGCTACCTTGCTATCGGCAAGAAGTTTGAGCCGTTGCTCCTTTTGCCAATCGCAATAGGTATGCTTATTACAAACCTTCCCTTTGCAGGGGCTTATCACGAGGAGCTTTTTGCAGCGGGACATATTCAATGGGACTTGTTCGGTGGAGCAACAATTGACGCAGATAAGATTTTGCACATCGCAAGGGAGCTAAACATTCAGGTGGGCGTTGATGCGGCTGGAAATGCTCTTTATTACACCGATTTGGCTGTACTTAAGGATGCAATTGCAACAGGCGTTGTTGGCGAATTCCCTGTGCTTAATTCACTTATCGCACTTGAGGGCACATCAATTAGCGTTGGTCTTATAGATGTTCTTTACCTCGGCGTAAAGCTTGGCGTATATCCTTGCCTTATCTTTATAGGCGTTGGCGCTATGACAGACTTCGGTCCTCTCCTTGCAAATCCAAAGAGCCTTATCCTTGGCGCAGCAGCACAAATCGGTATTTTTGCAACCGTCGCAGGCGTTATGGGCGTTAGTGCAATCGGTGAGGTAACAGGCTGGAAGGATATTATCTTTACACTTCAAGAGGCGGCCTCAATCGGTATCATCGGTGGTGCCGACGGACCAACCGCTATCTATACAACCTCACTCTTGGCACCTCAGCTCCTTGGTCCTATTGCAGTTGCAGCGTACTCATATATGGCGCTTGTTCCTGTAATTCAGCCACCAATTATGAGGCTTCTTACAACCAAGAAGGAGCGTATGATTAGAATGGACGCTCTTCGCCCCGTTTCTAAAAAGCAAAAGATTATTTTCCCAATTATGGTATCTATCGTAGTTGCTCTTATCGTTCCATCAGCTGCAATCCTTGTTGGTTGCTTGATGTTTGGTAACCTTCTCAAGGAGTGTGGCGTTTGTGACCGTCTCTCAAAGACAGTTCAAAACGAGCTTATGAACATAGTAACCGTATTCCTTGGAATAAGCGTTGGTGCAACTGCAACAGCAGCAACCTTCCTCTCACCAAAGACCATTATAATTATCATAATGGGCGTTGTAGCGTTTGGAGTTGCTACTGCAAGTGGCGTTCTCATTGCAAAGCTTATGAACCTATTCTTGCCAGAGGGTAAGAAAATCAACCCACTTATAGGAAGTGCGGGTGTAAGTGCCGTTCCAATGGCAGCCCGTGTATCTCAAAAGGTAGGACAAGAGGACGATCCAGGCAACTTCCTTCTTATGCACGCTATGGGACCTAATGTAGCAGGTGTAATAGGCTCAGGAATAGCCGCAGGAGTTCTAATCGCTCTTCTTGGTTAACGATAAGCGTCGCTCTTCGGCGTTGCTCCTCGCCGACAACCTCGACTATCGAGGTGATAGCCATCGTCTGTCGGCTGTGGTGCGTCTTGAATAGCTTGCTTCTCCTTAACCAACGGCTGATATTAAGCGTCGCTCTTCGGCGTTGCTACTCGTTCACGACCTCGATGTACGCAAGTACATCATCGTCCGTCTACTTGCCGGTGCGTCTTGAATTTTTTGATTACTATACGCCAAGGCGAAATGGCAGGGAAGCCCCTGCTGGCGAGAGAAAACGCAATTGAGCATAGCGAGTCGCAGTGCAAAATTATAAGTTGATTTCATACCGAACATTTAGGTAAATTTTGAAAAACGGAGCAGGGTGCGAGAGGGACACTCTTGCACGCTTGCTTCGATTATATTACAGAGGAATATTATGGCTAAAAAAGTTTTAATTACAGATACAATCCTTCGTGATGCGCATCAGTCGCAGGCTGCGACAAGAATGAGGCTCGAGGATATGCTCCCTGCCTGCGAGGCACTTGACAAGGCAGGCTATTGGTCCCTTGAATGCTGGGGCGGAGCAACCTTCGATTCCTGTATGCGTTTCCTTAACGAGGACCCTTGGGAAAGGCTTAGAGCTCTTAAAAAGGCTATGCCTAACACCAAGCTTCAAATGCTTCTCCGTGGTCAAAACCTTCTCGGCTACAAGCACTATGCCGATGATGTTGTTGAGGCGTTCGTAGAGAAGGCTATCAAGAACGGTATAGATGTTATCCGTATCTTTGATGCTCTTAATGATGTTAGAAATATGGAAACTGCTATCCGTGCTACAAAGAAATTTGGTGGACATGTTGAGGCAGCTCTCTCATACACAATAAGCCCCGTTCACAACGAGGAATACTTTGTTGACCTCGCTGTAAAGCTTGAAGAAATGGGCGCTGATACAATTTGTATCAAGGATATGGCAAACCTTCTTCTCCCCTTTGATGCAGCATCTCTTGTAAAGGCTCTCAAGGCTAAGGTTAAGGTTCCAATCCACCTTCACACCCACAACACAACAGGCACAGGCGATATGACCTACTTAAAGGCTATCGAGGCAGGTGTTGATATTATCGACACAGCCCTCTCACCACTTGCAAACGGTACATCACAGCCATCTACTGAGGCTATGGTTGCTACCCTTCAAGGCACAAAGTACGACACAAAGCTTGACCTTAACCACCTAAGCGGAATTGCTACACATTTCAGAGGCGTAGCACAAAAGCTGAAGGATGCTGGCTCACTTGATCCAAAGGTGCTCAATGTTGATCCTAACACCCTTCTTTATCAGGTTCCTGGTGGAATGCTCTCAAACCTTATCTCTCAATTGAAGCAGGCTAAGGCAGAGGATAAGCTCTACGAGGTTTTGGCAGAGGTTCCAAGAGTTCGTGAGGACTTCGGTTATCCACCACTTGTAACTCCTACAAGCCAAATCGTAGGAACTCAGGCAGTTCTCAATGTTCTTATGGGCGAAAGATACAAGATGGTATCTAAGGAATCCAAGGGACTCCTTCGTGGTGAGTATGGTATGCTCCCAGGAAAGGTAAACGAGGAGGTAAGAAGGAAGGCAATCGGCGATGACGAGGTTATTACCTGCCGTCCTGCTGACCTTATCGCTCCTGAGCTTGACAAGTATCGTCAGGAATTTGCAGACATTGTAAAGAGTGATGAGGATGTTCTCTCCTGCGCAATGTTCCCACAGGTAGCTCCTAAGTTCTTGAAAATTAGAGATAACCCAACCCCAGCCGAGGATCCTAATGCAGTTAGAGAGCTAATTGTTGAGGACTTGGGCGTTTAATCGAGAAGCCTCGACGGCGATATAAATGCAGAAGGACAAGCAATTTTGCATCTGCAATATTGGCACGGGGTTCTTCGATATGCAAAGCAAGCATAAAATAAAAGAGCAGAGAATGTGTGATGTTCTTAGCGGAGAATTTAAAAAATACCGCTAAGTGCGAGCATCGCATTTGACTTGACAAATACCATATGGGCTAAGCCCAAATTACAAACAGAAAGAGCAAGAGTACAAGGATTTTTTCCTTTTATTCTTGCTCTGTTTGTTTTATTGATGAATTGATGCTGACGCATCATGAATTGGCTTTGCCATGAATTCTCGCTTCGCTCCATGAATTGAATTGCAACCAATGTGCCGTAAGGCACAATTCATGCCACAGGCAATTCACGAAAGCACGGCTTTCAATTCACGCAACC